>CALDJN010000192.1 GCA_937901695.1 uncultured Anaerocolumna sp. | reverse complement strand
GAAGACCCAGACAACACTTTCTGAGTTCTCAACATCTTTCAGGCAAAGCGTCCTACTTAATAAGCTAACTTTTTATTTAAAAGCTTATAGGGATACTAATCATTTTAGTACTCACATATATTATAGTAATTGCTTTTCCTAAGGATTAGGATGGAAAAAGCAAGCTTTTTTCATCCTATCAATTTGTGCCGGGGCATAAAATCCCTATCATTATTAAAAAGGTGCCAAAGCGCCGGAATTGAGGTTATTATGAATAATTTATTTGATATTATAAAAAACTTTAATAGTGTAATATGGAACTGGCCAATGTTGATTTTCCTTTTTGGCACTCATCTTTTTTTTACATTTTATTTGAAATTTATTCAAAAAAAGATAGGGAAAGGAATTAAATTATCCATTGCGCCATCAGAATCCGGAGAAGGAGATGCCAGTAGCTTTGCAACCCTTACCACTACCTTGGCAGCTACTCTTGGAACCGGTAATATTATTGGTGTTTCAACTGCAGTGGCACTTGGAGGACCTGGGGCTATATTTTGGTGTTGGTTAACTGGTGTATTTGGAATGGCAACTACCTACGCAGAATGCTATCTTGGTGTTTTATACCGCAAAAAAACAAAGGATGGTACCTATCTTGGAGGTCCCATGTATACATTGGAACAGGGACTTCATTCCAAAGGTTTAGCCGTTTTATATTGCCTGTTAACTCTTTTAGCTTCCTATGGAATAGGCTGTTCCACACAATCTAATGCTGTTACAGAAACTGCATCACACCTATGGGGCGTTTCTCCCTATGTAATTGGCTTTTTGACAGCTTTCGTAACCGGTTTAGTAATAGTAGGAGGGCTTAAATCAATCGGGAATATCTGTATGCGTTTAGTGCCTGCAATGGGTGGGTTTTATATCCTTGCCTGCATCCTATTACTTATTATGAATATTCAATATATTCTGCCTGCCTTCACCCTAATTTTTCGTTCAGCCTTTCTTCCTCAGGCAGTGATGGGAGGTTTTATTGGCAGCACCATTAAAACAGCTGCCCGCTATGGCATAGCCCGGGGTTTATTTACTAACGAAGCTGGTCTTGGTACAGCTGCTATTGCAGCTGCAAGTGGTAAAACAAAAAGCCCGAAAGATCAGGCACTAATATCTATGAGTGCAACTTTTTGGGATACCGTAATAATGTGTGCTATTACCGGACTAGTTATTGTTACAAATATTATTGGAAATCCCGAATCAGTAGAAGGTCTTTCCTCGGGAGAATTGACCACCGCTGCCTTTAAGCAGATACCAATAATAGGAGAAAATATGTTAGGCATTTCAATTATTGCTTTTGCTATAGCTACATTAATTGGGTGGTCCTATTTTGGAGAAAAAGCAGTGGAGTATTTATTTGGAAAAAATGGAATTGGAACCTATCGTGTATGCTATATCATTATGATTTTTGTCGGTTCCATACTATCGCTGGAGTTTGTGTGGGAACTTTCTGATTTGATTAATGCATTTATGATAATGCCAAATATACTGTCCCTCCTATTATTACATAGGAAAATAAAAGAATAGTTCATTACATAAAAATATAATTCGAATGTCAAAAATCTGAATATAGTTTATTGAATAAATAGTACTGCACTATATACTATTTCACTGCCGCAGATGCCTTGCATCTGATACCCGCCCATGTTCAAAACGCTTCGCTTCACAAAATGTGCTCAGCCGGTCGGTACAAAATAGTATATATATGCAGCACTATTCATAATTTAATTGGTTGAAGATTTTTGACATTCAAATCAAATATTAATATTTAAATATATATCCCAGCCGGCTTCCCAGACGACTTAATATCTCATTGGAAATGGTTCCGCATTGCATAGCAAAGTCTTCACAATAAATCTGTTCCTTACCGTCATTGCCGATAATAGTAACAATATCATCTGGTTTCACATCATTTATGCCTGTAACATCTATAACTAATTGATCCATACAAATTCGTCCAATAATTGGTGCCTTCTGAGAATGTATTAAAACATAAGTATCTGCTTCAAAAAGGTTTCTTGGAACTCCATCTGCATATCCAATGGTAACCGTTGCTATTTTCATATTATGATTTGCAGTAAATAACCTTCCATAACTTACACTTTCATTAGTTTTTATATTTTTAATGATACTAACCCTTGCCTTTAATGATAATACTGGTTTTAAATCAATGGATAAACGTGTATTGTTTCTATCGCTTAATACTCCATAAAGGGCTATCCCCACACGAGCATAGTCACATGTAAGCTCTGGATAATTTAAAATTCCATAGCTGCTTTGTATATGCAGCTTTCCTGTATCATAACCTTTTGCCTGCAAATAGTGGATGGTTTCATAAAATCTTTCAATTTGTAACCGGCTAAAGTTAATATCTACATCCTTTAAGCTGTCACTGGTACAAAGATGGGTAAATGTTCCTTCAATCTTTAAGTTTTTAAGTTTATAAATATGTTCCAAATTATCATACGCATTGTAATCTTCTCCTTGCCTATGCATACCTGTATCAACCTTAATATGCACCTTTACTTGTTTAGAAGATTCGTTTAATGCCCTGCCATAATCATAATTTAGAACAGTTTGCGTTAATCGGTATTTAGTAAGATAATTTACGTCAGAAGGATTGGTGTATCCTAAAATCAGTATCTCACCTTTAATTCCATGTCTGCGAAGGCGTATTCCTTCTGTAAGTGTTGCAACTGCAAAAGCATGAAACCCAGCTTTATTTAAAGCCTTTGCGGTTTCAACATCACCATGTCCATAAGCACCAGCTTTTACCACTGCCATTAGCTCACAATTTTTTGGTAAACATTCTTTTAATACAAAGGCATTATGTACCAATGCATTTAGATTAACTTCTACCCAAGCTCTGTTGTCACTATTTGGATTCTTTTGCTTTAATCTTGACCAAAAATATGTAACAACTAATCCTATAAATAAGGAAAGAATGCTAACCGATAAGAAATGAAGGAAATTATTATAAATTAATAAATATTCAAGGTGTACAATCTTTGCAAATAATCTTATAATCACAATTATCCAAGGATGTATGAGATAAATCACCATAGATAGAATTCGTAACTCTTTCATGCTGTTACCATTACACTGTAATAATATTGAAAATAAGAAATACATACATGGTAATAGCATAATATACATACTATCGTGACGTTGTACATTAAAATTGTGAAGCAAAAGTCCTTCTGTAAGAAGTAATGCGTTAGAAATAATTAACCCTATTACTGCAAATTGAGCTTTTATTTTATGTTTTGAGTATGCAATCCAAGCCCCTAAGAATAAATAAACTGGTGCAAAAAACAATCCATTCCTTGTATAATCCATTATTTTAAATAAGAAATCATAGATTTTATTGACAGCACTAATCTGAGTAACTATTCCATAATAACTATCTCCGCCCAGTCCCATGATATATAATGCCAGAGTAATAATAAAAACATATGGCATAGGGAATTTACGCAGCAAAAGTTTTAGTAATAAAATTCCAATGATTGTGGCAGGAAGATACCAAAGATGATAGAACGTACCATCAAAAATTAAATCTTTTACAATCTGAAAAGGTAAATTTGTTTGGTTAAAATAACTTCCATATAAATTAAGAGGCAAGTAAAGAAAAATCCCAAATATATAGATACCGATTAACTTGTTTAAAGTTCTTTTTAAACTAAATTTATTTCCTTTTTCCATGGATAAATATAAAAAATAACCGGTTACCATAAAGAAAAAAGGAACTGCCGCTCTGGCAATAATATGGACAAATATAAAATCAGCTGTTTCGTTGATTGATAAAAAAGGGGCGGTATGAATAGCGATAATTAGAAAAGCAGCAATTACTCGGAAGATATCAAGGGTTGCATATCTTTTTGTTAAATTCATGAACACTGCCTCCAAACTGTAACAATAAAACCATCTACATTATTACCGGATATCTGATATAAGTCATTGTTAGATAATTCTATTACTGTTTTATCTGTTTTACTTTCTACAAAAAACACTTTAACTTCTGTCCCTTTGCTCTTAATTGAAAGAGGCTCTCCTTCGTAGGGATATGCTTTAATAAATTGAATATACTCCTCAAGGCTTAAACCGTTGTATTCAATAATATAAGAGTGAGGATATCCGACATATCGAAAATGCCAAGGTTCGTGAGCGATACCTGTCATTGTTTCTTTTCCCTTACTATACCTTTCTATAAATCCATATTGTGCAGCTTTTGAACGAAATTCACCGCATATACCGGTATAGGGAAACTTCGGTCTAATAAAATCAATCGAATCACTGTTTTCACCTAAATCAATTGCAAGACCAGTTTGGTGTTCGCTCTGGTCTGGGAAAGCAACATACTTATGTGTAAATTCAACTCCATTTTCTAGAAGTGAATTTTCAAATATCTCTTCCTGCTCCTCTTTGCTGCGATAACCGCTAACTGGTATAATCTCATTATTACAATTAATGGATTCTAACAATTTCCATAGCATAGATGAAGTTTTTGCTTCCAGTTGTACCTCTTTGTATTCTGGGCTATAAGGTACCAAATTCAAATTGTTTTTATTTTGAATCGGATAATCTTTATTAACAAGAATTAATGGTCCATGAAAAATATCAAATTCATTTAAGGTTATGGTTCTCATCTTTCTAAACCTAATTGGATGAGCTTGTCCACAATATCATCAAATTGTAATCCAATTCCTTTCATCATGTTAGGATAACGGCTGTGGGAAGTAAATCCGGGAATGGTATTCACTTCATTAAAAACAATTTCTCCCTTTTCTGCAATAAACATATCTACTCTTGCAAATCCGGAACAGCCTAAAGCACGATAAATAGAGGTCGCTGTTTTTTTAATTTTATCTTTCAATTCATCATTAATTCTTGCAGGCATGTGAATTTTGGAAGATTTTAAAGTATATTTTTCCGTATAATCAAAAAATCCTTCCGTTAATTCAATCTCATCTACCTCACCAATAATAAGATCTTTATTGCCCAGGACGGCACAACCTACTTCAAAACCATCTACATTTTCTTCTATTATGACCTGATTGTCATGTTGAAACGCATTTTTAACTGCATCTGGTAATTGTTCTTTTGTATAAACCTTAGTTATTCCAAAAGAAGAACCTGCTTTTACCGGCTTTACAAATAAAGGATAGGTTAAGTGACTTGTCTTTTCAAAGATTAAGTCATCTGAAAGCAGACCTGAGAAAACCACTGCTAAAGGCGTCTTTACACCTGCTAATCCAGCCAGTTTATGCGCTCTATCTTTATCCATACATAATACAGAGGATAGTGAATCGCAACCTACAAGAGGAATACCTGCCAATTCAATCAACCCTTGTACGGTACCATCTTCTCCATTTTTACCGTGCAACATTGGAAAGGCTATATCAATTCTTGTAAATTTCAATTCATCGTCATAGAATTCTATAATTCCATGAATATCTCTGCTTGGTGATATGACCGCTGGAATGCAATGTTCTTTTTCAAGATGCCAGGTATCAACAGGAATTCTATTCGGGTCTCCATAATAACGGAACCAATTGCCCTCTCTTGAAATTCCTAATAATACGGTGTCATACCTTTGGTTATTTATATTTGCTATTACTGCATAAGCTGATTGTAAGGATACTTCATATTCTGTAGAACAGCCTCCAAAAATTATTGCAACTTTTTTCTTTTTCATCTTTCTTCTCCTTGGGTATATATTTTTGAAACCAAATTAGAGAATTTTAAACGTAAGAATCAATCTGCACGAAACTTCATACAGTCATTATTTAGGAATGCAGCATTAATAAAATGCGCTGACGCGCTATCACTTTAGTGCATCTACCTTTTAAGTGTCATGCACATCCCCGGTCGTGTTTTTATGTAATAGGACCTATTTTCCCTATTACATAAAAAAGTTCTCTGCCTCGGTACATTTATAGTACCAAAACAAAGAACTTTATTTTTTCGTTTTTCGATAAAAAATCATTGCAATTTTATTCGTAAAATCATACGATTTTCTTACGGAAGCAAATAATGAAAGCCAATTATTGATATGGAAGTCGTACAACAAATTCAATATGCTCATTTTCACTGGAAGCGGTAATGGTTCCATGATGTAATTCAACAATCTCCTTTGCAATAGCAAGTCCAAGTCCTGCACCCCCTGTTTTTGTAGCACGGGAAGTATCTAATCGATAGAATTGTTCAAAGATACGACTTAATTTTTCTTCGGAAATAGTATTGCCATGGTTTAAAAAACTCATTGAAATGTGATCTTGTTCCTTAGATACAGTTATTTCAATTGTACTGTTCTCAAAACTATAGTTAATTGCATTTCGAATTAGATTATCAAAAACACGTTCCATTTTATTCACATCACACTTTATTTCCATATTGGGCGCAATATCTAACTTACACTCTAAATTTTTCGTATCTAATATTGGTTTGAATTCATATACTATTTGTTCTAACATTCTTGATAAGTTAGTACGGCTTAATTCTAAACTAAGATTGGTTAAGCTAAATCTTGTTATTTCAAAGAATTCATTGATAAGATCTTCCAAACGTTCTGCCTTATCTAAGGATATTGATAAATATTTTTCTCTCAGTTCCTCGGATATCTGTAATTCATCCCGTAGTAAGGTCAGGTATCCAATAACAGAAGTAAGGGGAGTCTTTAAGTCATGGGCAAGATATACAATTAAATCATTTTTACGTTGTTCCGATTCTTTGGCAAGCCTTGCATTACGAATTGCCTGTTGTTTTATCTGATTCATTCGATCTTCCACTTGTTTTAATTCGTCTGGTAGATGAATAAAATCATCACCTGGTTCTACCAGCATATTACTAGCTTCTACAATAGTATCAACATATCCTAGTGTCTTTCTCCAATAAATAAGAAATATCACAATAAAACCAAATAGCCAGAAACATGCTAAAAAAAACAATTCGTTATTTCTAATAAAGTTTAAAATTCTATATAGGAAATCTCCACTATCCCAAGTAAAATAGGAAAGGAATATACTGGCAAATATAACGGATACTACTAATGCAAATGAATAAATAGCTAAAGATAAGAAGAATCTTGTAAATATTGACCTTGTTAATTTCCCACCTGAGTATTTATATTTATTCTTATTCAATGGTATATCCAACCCCCCATACTGTTTTTATGAATTTGGGTTTTCTGGAAGGTTCCTTCATTTTCTCCCGTAATCTTGCAACATGTGCCATAACAGTATTGTTATTATCTAAATACTCTTCCCCCCAGACTGCTTCAAATAATTCTTCGGAAGAGATAACTTTACCTTTATGTTCACACAGGTACCATAGAATTGAGAATTCAATGGGAGTTAATGACAGCAATTTCCCATATAAAGTACATTTATGGTTGTCTTTATTAATTACTAATCCTGCAAAATCAAATTCATTATTTTCTTCTGGAAGCCCATCCTGCTCTTCCATATGATTGTATTTCTTATACCTTCTTAATTGTGTCTTCACCCGTGCACAAAGTTCCAATGGATTAAATGGTTTGGTTATATAATCATCTGCACCTAATGTTAATCCCATAATCTTATCCATATCCTCCACCTTTGCAGTCAGCATAAGAATAGGGAAGAAATATTTCTCTCGTATCTTCTGGCATATTGAGAAACCATCCATATCAGGAAGCATTACATCTAATATCGCCAGATCAAGGGATACCGTATTGATACATTCAAGGGCTTCCTTTCCCGTATAGAATTTATACACATTATAATTCTCATTTTTTAAATAAACTTCAATTAAATCTGCAATTGGCTGTTCATCATCTACAATTAATACATTAACACTCATAACATTCCTATATGATATATCTTATACTTATCTCAATTATAAAACCTTGAAAAAATCCTTGTAGAAAAGCAATGTGTAATTAACCCTTGAATTTATGGATTTTTGCAAGGATTTTTTAGTATGGTTTTAATGAGAGATTATTATTAGTTGCCACTAAATATATCATATAACTCCTTTTTTTCTTATTGCCTTTTAATATTCATATTGTATGGAAGATTTTATCTGATTTGCCGCTTTTCTTCCCTGATAATGTTCAATAATAGAAGCTGCAAAATCAATTGCTGTTCCAAGCCCTTTGCTTGTTATAACATTCTTATCTTCTACAACTTTTTCGTTAGTATAAATAGCTCCAATTAATTTATCTTCAAAACCGGGATAGCAGGTAGCTTTCTTACCCTCTAAGATACCATTCATTCCTAATACGCTTGGGGCTGCACAGATTGCAGCAATCATTTTATTCTCGGAATTATGTCTTAATAATAATTCACGTAACTTCTTATGTTGTAATAGATGTGTAGTACCTGGCATTCCACCTGGTAATATTAACATCTTGGCATTATCATAATCAGATTCTCCAAATAATTCATCAGCAATCACTTTAATATTATGAGCTCCTGTAACCTCTTGGGATTCGGTTATAGAAACCGTGGTAATATTAATTTTAGCCCTTCTTAGAAGATCAACAACAGTAAGACCTTCAATTTCTTCAAATCCATTTGCGAAAAAAATATAAACTTCTGACATATTAACACTCCTCACTTTTTTAAATTATTTATTACATATTTTATATTAGATATAGTTCTCACATTTTATCTTTTAAGTTTTTGTTTACATGTTTTAGTTTTTATGTTCTAGCAAGCAAACTTGCGTGGGAATGTTGTGTCTCCCACTTTCCTCGCACCCGTTTTTATTATACCATATTCATTAATATTTCTGTATATTTAATAATGGAAGTTAAAA
>CALDJN010000191.1 GCA_937901695.1 uncultured Anaerocolumna sp. | reverse complement strand
TTTGCATATTCCAAGTGAGTTAATTGACGTAAATGTACACCCTGCAAAATTAGAAATCCGATTTAAGAACGGAGAAGAAGTTTATCAACTGGTTCATAATTCTGTAAAAAATACTTTAGAAGGTAAAGAGTTAATACCTTCCATTAAATTAACTGAAGAAGTTAAGAATAAAGTAGAACCAGTAATTACCGAAAAGATTCCGGAACCATTTGAAGTTAATCGAAGAATGGATGAATTGGAAAAGCATAACGGAAAAGTCACAGATTCCAATTTGCATGGTACTTTTTCTGCCTCAAGTAAATTGCAGCCTAATAATAGAATATCCAATAACAACACATCCAATAAGTTTAGTTCCAATCCATACTCATACAATAGATATATGGATAAGGCAGGTTTTTATCAAACGAACAATAATATGCCTATTTCAGAAGAAACCAAGGAATTAGTTAAAGAAACTGAAATTGGTAAATTTCAAGAAGTAATCAAAACTGCTTCGCCAGTGATGAAAGAGTCCACCGAAAATAATACTACAAATAGAAATGTCATTTCATCAAATGCAGTTGATATTTCTTCAAGTGCAGATGGTATTTCTTCAAGTGTGGAAGATATTTCTTCAAGTGCCAAGGATTCTTCTGCATCTATAGGTAAACCGGAGCAGCTATCCTTTATATCTGAGAAAGCTAAGGAAAGCCACCGAATTATTGGACAGGTATTTTCTACCTATTGGATTGTTGAATTTGATGATAAAATGTACTTAATTGATCAACATGCAGCTCATGAAAAAGTCCTATACGAAAAAACTATGAAAACACTTCATGAAAAGCAATACAATACGCAGATACTGGAACCTCCTATTATTCTTTCTTTAAGTATGAGAGAAGAAGAGGTAATTCAAAAATACAGTAAGGAATTAAAGCATATTGGTTTTGAAATAGAAGAGTTTGGCGGTAAAGAATATGCGGTACGTGCAGTTCCAAGCGACCTTTTTGGTTTAGCTCAAAAAGAAATTCTTATTGAAATGATTGATGAGTTAGTCGATGAAGTTCATAATGAGACACCAGAAATTATATTGGAAAAAATTGCTTCCCTTTCTTGCAAAGCAGCGGTAAAAGGAAATCAAAGAATCTCTGCACAAGAAGCTTCTTCTCTTATTGATCAGTTATTAACCTTAGAAAATCCTTATCATTGCCCTCATGGCAGGCCAACCATAATATCCATGAGTAAATATGAATTAGAAAAGAAATTTAAGAGAATTGTATAGATGATTAGATTTTCATGGCAAAAATTTATTATGATATTAGAATAAGCTATAATAAAGGAAGTTTTTTATGAAAAAACCATTAGTTATTTTAACAGGACCAACTGCAGTGGGGAAAACTGAATTATCCATTAAACTTGCCAAGGCTATTAATGGAGAGATTATTTCTGCTGACTCTATGCAGGTTTATAAACACATGAACATTGGAACGGCAAAAATAATGGAGTCAGAAATGGGTGGTATTAAACATTACCTTATTGATGAATTTAGCCCCCAGGAAGACTTTAATGTAGTAAAATTTAAAGAATATGCTGAAAAGTATATGAAAGAAATATATGAAAAAAGCAAAATACCAATTATAGTAGGTGGTACCGGTTTTTATATACAATCTGTTCTATATGGCATTGACTTTGAAAAAAATGATGAAGATACTTCCAATCATATCTCTTATCGAAAAGAATTGGAGAATCTGGCTCAGGAAAAAGGACCCCTTTACCTTCACTCTATGTTACAGGAAATAGACCCAGTATCGGCACAAGCTATTCATTCCAATAACATAAAGCGTGTAATTCGTGCCCTGGAATATTACAAACAGACTGGTAATAAAATTTCAGTTCACAACAAAGAGCAAAGGCAGAAGGATTCTCCTTACCAATTCTGTTATTTTGTTTTAAACAACAAGAGAGAAGTCCTATATGAAAGAATCAACAAAAGGGTTGATGACATGATGGAGCAGGGCTTAATTGAAGAAGTAAAACATTTATTAGACATGGGCTGTAAAAAAGACATGGTTTCCATGCAAGGATTGGGATATAAAGAAATCATAGCCTATCTAGAGGGAGAATGTACCTTAGAAGAAGCTGTCTATATATTAAAGCGGGATACCAGGCATTTTGCAAAACGTCAGTTGACCTGGTTTAAACGTGAAAAAGATGTGATATGGGTAAATAAAGACCAGTACAATGACCATGAAGAGAAAATTCTGGAAGCAATTATAAAGGAAATTCAATTAAAAAGTTTAATATAGTAATTTGAATCTTTATGAATTCAGCATATCTGAATTTATAAAGATTCCGATATTTTAAATTATATATATTTCAAAAATTAATATAATTTCATTTCAACCCAGTGAAAATGCTCTATAATAGGATTCTTCAACAAGGTTCCTCAATGGGATTTCTCAACAGGATTCTTTAATGGGATTCTTCACTGCGTTCAGAATGACACATTACGAAAGGAAACACAATGAATACTCGACTAAACCAATTATATAATGATCTTCATATTGATAACAAAATTTTAAATTTCTGCGACAGAATAGAACAAAATCTAAAGGAACGTTTTGAAGAAATCGACAGAGTTGCAGAATACAATCAGCTAAAGGTTCTGAAAGCTATGCAGGATAATAAAGTTAGTGATATCCATTTTGCAGCTACCACTGGCTATGGGTATAATGATATGGGCCGTGACACCTTAGAAAGTGTATATGCATCTGCATTTCATGCAGAATCTGCCCTTGTAAGACCTCAGCTAATGAGTGGAACTCACGCCTTAACCGTTGCTTTGTCAGGAAACCTGCGCCCTGGTGATGAAATATTATCCCCTGTAGGAAAACCATATGATACCTTAGAAGAAGTTATTGGAATACGTGAATCCAAAGGCTCTTTAGCAGAGTATGGCATCACATACTCCCAAGTAGATCTTTTACCGGATGGTGAGTTCGATTATGAAGGAATTAAGAACGCTTTAAATGATAAAACAAAATTAGTTACCATTCAACGATCCAAAGGTTATGCAACCAGACCTACCTTATCTGTAAAGCGTATTGGTGAACTAATTTCCTATATAAAAAATATAAAACCTAATGTAATCTGTATGGTAGATAACTGTTACGGCGAATTTGTCGAAACAACAGAACCAACTGATGTTGGTGCCGATTTATGCGTTGGTTCCTTAATAAAGAATCCTGGCGGTGGTTTAGCACCTACTGGAGGTTATATTGTTGGAAGGGAAGAATATGTAGAAAATGCAGCATACCGCCTGACAGCTCCCGGACTTGGAAAGGAAATAGGGGCTACACTAGGTATTAATAGTCTGTTATTTCAAGGTTTCTTCATGGCTCCACAGGTAGTATCCGGAGCATTAAAATCAGCTATCTATGCAGCAAATATTTATGAAAAGCTTGGATTTACAGCTACTCCTAATGGAACGGAGCCACGTTACGATATTATCCAAGCAATTACCTTAGGCAATCCGGAAGGCATAATAGCGTTTTGCAAAGGAATCCAGGCAGCTGCACCTGTTGACAGCTACGTAGTTCCTGAACCCTGGCCAATGCCAGGATATCATTCTGATGTAATAATGGCTGCCGGTGCTTTTGTTCAGGGCTCCTCTATAGAACTAAGTGCTGATGCACCAATTGAATCACCTTATGCCGTATATTTCCAAGGAGGATTAACCTGGTATCACGGTAAATTTGGCATTCTTATGTCAGTACAAAAACTATTTGAAGAAAACCTGATTCAATTGTAAAGAATAAGGATTTTTAAGGAATTATTAAGGATTTTTAGTGTACAAACATATGGATTTGTGTTAGAATGGACACTAGAAATGGTATAATTGGAGGAAACTTTTATGTCTAGAGTTGGCGGTAAAAATTCATGGGCACTGCTATTGTTAATATTAGCAGGAGTTGTTTTAGGAGGATTTATCGGTTATTTAGCTAAAGATGTACCTTATTTATCATGGCTTAATTATGGGCAGGAATTTGGTATTGGCAGTGGAAATACTGGTGGTACCGTAAGTCTGAATTTAGGGGTTGTGATAATCAACTTTGGAATAAGAATTAAAATTACCATTGCTGGCATAATTGGATTAGTTCTCGGAATTATTGTTTACCGTAAACTATAAGAATAGACATCCTACTATTTTCTTGGAGAGAGAAGACCAGGAGGAAGAATGAATAAAAAGTTTTATACCGTAAAAGAATTACCATTATCTGAAAGGCCATATGAAAAATGTGAAAAATATGGTCCCAGTGCTTTATCTGATGCAGAGTTACTTGCAGTAATTATCCGTTCTGGCACTAAAAATGAACGGGTTGTAGATGTTGCAGCTAAAGTTTTAAATTATTCTAAGGTTTACCCAGGATTACTTGGGCTCAATCATATGAATATAACTGAGCTAATTTCTATAAAGGGAATAGGAAGAGTAAAAGCAATACAATTATTATGTGTGACTGAATTGACCAAACGTATGGCAAAAGCCACAATGGAAGACACAATTTGCTTAACCAATCCATCCTCTGTTGCTAATTACTATATGCAGGACATGCGTCATTTAACTCAGGAAAAAGTTCTTCTTATTATGATGGATTCGAAAAGCAAGATATTAAAAGATATGATTATTTCTTCAGGAACTGTTAATAGTTCGCTATTGTCTCCAAGGGAAATATTTATTCATGCTTTAAAATATGAGGCAGTAAATATAATTATCTTACATAATCATCCAAGTGGCGATCCCACACCTAGTAAGGAAGATATACATACGACAAAAAGACTAAAAGAAGTTGGAAATTTAATAGGTATTAAACTTATGGATCATATAATTATTGGAGATAATAAATATATAAGTCTTGGTGAAGAGGGCTATTTGTAATTTCCTAGACGGTGAAGGTCACCGTTGCCTTTTTTATAAGTAATTTTGGAATTCATGAATTATATGGTGAAAGACACAAATGATTCTGTTCCAATGGCGTGTTATTAATTTGGAAGGAGACAACTTGTATGGCAGGAAAAATATATGGAATTGATTTTGGAACAAGCACCATTAAAATATACCATAAGAACGAAGGTATTATACTAGATGAAAAAAATGTAATTGCAATTGCTAATAGGAAGAAAGTAATTGCAGGAGGTGATGAAGCTTATGAAATGCATGGAAAAGCACCAGCAAATATTGAGGTATCCTATCCGGTTAGGAATGGTGTAATTGCAGATTTAGCTAATATGCTTGAATTATTAAATTATTTATTAAATAAAATTAATGTAAGGAGCAATCGATTTTCCTCAGCAGAGTTTGTGGTAGCAACTCCATCGGATATTACAGAGGTTGAAAAGAGAGCATTTTTTGACTTAGTTGCAAGCTCTAATGCCAAACCTAAAAGTATACGTATGGTAGAGAAACCGATAGCTGATGCCATTGGTGCAGGTCTTGATGTTACCAATGCCAGAGGTGTCATGGTAGTAGACATCGGTGCTGATACGACAGAAATCTCCATTATGTCATTAGGTGGAATTGTTATCAGCAAATTGGTACCAGTTGGCGGTAATCGTTTTGATGAATCCATTAGAACTTTTGTAAAGAAAAATTATAATTTAGTAATTGGAGATAAAACAGCAGAATATATTAAGATACAACTAGCTTCCGCTCTTCCAAGAGATGAAAAGAGCATAAGAGTATATGGTCGTAATCTGGTAACGGGACTTCCTACTGAAGTGGAAGTTAGTTCAGCTATGGTATATGATTCCATAATGGAATATTTCTATACTATAGTAGATTCTGTTAAGATTATTCTTGAGAGGACTCCACCAGAAATCTCAGCCGATATTATTGATTCCGGAATTTATTTAACTGGTGGTTCTGCAACCATACTTGGTTTAGAAGAATTAATTGCAAAAGAAACCGATTTAAAGATTAACATTTGTGAAAATGGGTCCAATACTGTGGTAAATGGTCTTGGAAGGATTATTGAAGATCATAATCTATCTTCTTTAGCTCTGACACTAAAGCAGGCTAATTTTAGCTAAAATTTGGGAGGTTATTATGAGACGACGGACTAGGTTAAATCTAAATCCGAAACATGTATTTATAGCTGTCGCCATCCTTTGCTTTGCATTAATGTTTCTTTCTTATCAATTTGGCGATGAGTTGTCCCCGGTTAAAGCAGCGGTTGGAAACATCATTAGTCCTATGCAAAAGGGTATTAATACTGTAGGACATGCTGTGTTTAATCAATTTGAAAAAATAACTAGTTTTAATAAATTAGTAGATGAAAATACACGGTTAAAAAAAGAGAATAATGTTTTATCCTATGAAAATAAGATTCTTCTTCAAGATAAATATGAGTTAGACAGGTTCCGGGATTTGTATAAACTAGATAAAAAATATGCAGATTATCCAAAAGTTGCAGCAAGAGTCATAAGTGCTGATCCAAACAATGGTTTTAACTCTTTTACCATTGACAAAGGAAGTGATGACGGGATTGCAGTAGACATGAATGTAATTGCCGGTAATGGATTAGTTGGTATTGTGGAAGAAGTAAGAAAAAATAATTCAGTTGTAAGATCTATAATCGATGACTCCAGCAATGTCTATGGCATGTTTTTAAAAACTTCTGATACCTGTGTAGTAAAAGGTGACTTGAAAAAGTTAGAAAAAGGTGTAATAAGCGTAGAATTGATTAAAAAAGATGCTGATATACACGATGGATATGAAGTAGTAACATCAAATATTAGCGACAAATATCTACAAGGAATACTAATCGGTTACATAAGCAATATAACCATGGATTCCAATAATCTTACTAAGACAGCTGATTTAACACCGGCTGTTAACTTTGAACGCTTACAAGAAGTTTTAATCATTACAGAAGTAAAAGAAAAACTGGAATAGGTTATCCTTGGGAGGATATTCGTGAAACGATTTATAATTATTACCATTGAAATTTTAATATGTTATTTGCTGCAAACCACAATATTCCAATGGATAGCTCTTGCTAACGTAGTTCCAAATCTGTTACTAATACTAACCGTATCCAATGGATTTTTAAGAGGTAGAAAATCAGGTATAACAGTTGGATTCTTTTGTGGGCTATTAATAGATTTATGTTTTGGTAAAATAATTGGATTATATGCTTTTATCTATATGGTAATCGGATATGCCAATGGTTTTGCCAATGTAGTATTTGAAAGAGATGATCAAATCATACCTATAATATTAGTTGGTATTAGCGATTTATTTTATTTCTTCTTATCTTATATATTTAATTTTTTATTAAGAGGAAAATTAGACATTTTCTTTTATTTTACAAGAATTGGTTTACCTGAAATCGTGTATACCTTGTTAATATCTATATTTTTACTTAAATTATTTTATATCGTAAATAAACATTTGGAAAGAGCTGAGAAAGAGGAGGCATGATTTTATTGTTAGATATCATTTTAGAAAAATTAAAACAAATCGCTACCTCCAGATTAGTCCCTATTGGCATTATTTTTATTATTTTATTTGGTTCATTGCTGAATAGACTTTTCGTTCTTCAAATCGTACAAGGAGAAGCATATTCACAAGATGTCTCTTTAAAAAAATTAAAAACGAGGGAGATTAAAAGCGCCAGAGGAAATATATACGACAAAAATGGTGTTTTATTAGCCTATAATGAACTTACCTATGCAGTGGTTTTGGAGGAAAGTACGGAACTTACCAACAATGCTGATAAAAATGCCATGCTTTATAAGTTAATCACTATCTTAGAGAAACATGGTAATAAAATAGAGAATGAATTTGGCATATCCATTGATGAAAATGGTGGCTTATATTTTAACGTGGAGGGCAATGCAGAATTACGTTTTAAGAAGGACGTATATGGTCTCAAATCAGTTAATTTATTAACCGAGGAACAGAAGAATGCTACAGCCGAAGAAGTATTTGAACATTTGAGACATGGTAATTTTATGTTTGATATTTCAGATGACTATTCTTTGGAAGATGCATTGAAAATAATGACCTTACGTTATGCAATCTATACTAACTATCCAAAGTATAATCAAATTATTATTGCCTCCAATGTAAGCGATGAAACAGTAGCTGCTATAGTGGAAAATAGTAAAGACCTTCCTGGGGTTGAGATTAGGCAGCAAACCTATCGTAAATATAATGATAGTGTATATTTTGCTCATATACTAGGCTATACCGGCTTAATCAATGCAGAAGAATTAGAAAAAAACAAAGAACTCAATTATAATAGTTCTGATGTTATTGGTAAATCAGGTATAGAGAAAGAATTTGAATCTTATCTTGCCGGAACGAAAGGTTTGGAAAATATTTCTGTAAATAATTATGGTAAATATTTGGAAACAGTTGACCATGTTGATCCTATTGCAGGAAGTGATGTTTATTTAACAATAGATAGTAATTTGCAAAAAGCAATCTATCAAATAATAGAGAAAAACTTGGCAGGTATTTTATTATCTAAAATAAATAATGGTACTGATGTTGGTACCAAAGGAGTATCAGCCTCTGATATCCGTATACCTATCAATGATGTTTACTATGCTTTAATAAATAATAATGTAATAAATACGGATGCTTTTAAAGAAAAAGATGCCACTCCATTGGAAAAACAGGTGTATAATAAGTTTTTAACGAAACAAGATGATGCCTTAAAAGATATCCAATCTTTGTTGACATATGGAAATACCACTTTATATAAGAATCTTACTGAAGAAGAAAAAGAATATATTTCATATATTTATACTTATTTATCAGAAAATAAGATTATCCTTAGCACATCAACACCTGCTGCAAATAATTCTTACTTAGTAGAGACATCAGAAGCTGTATCTCATAATTATAAAGATTTTCAAGATAATAAAATAAGTTTTAGCCAACTTCTTCAAAATGCTATTGCAACTAATAATATTGATTTAACCATGCTAAATATTGGTGATCAGTATTATAGCACAGAAGAAATCTACAATAAGTTATTAGAAGTAATAATCAATAACTTAAAAAATGACAGAAAATTTGATAAAATACTATATAAATCTTTGGTATATTCGTATAAATTATCAGGAACTGAAATTTGTCTTTTATTATTTGACCAAGGTGTGGTAAAATATAATAAGGAAGAAAAATCTAAATTGGAAAATGGAGTAATTTCCGCCTATTCCTTTATTACAGACAAAATAAGAACCTTAGAAATTACACCTGCACAATTGGCATTGGATCCATGCAGTGCTTCTGTAGTAGTCACTGACGTAAATACTGGTGAAGTTCGTGCAATGGTTTCTTATCCAAGTTATGATAATAATATGTTAGCTAATAAAGTTAATGCTGATTATTTTAATAAATTGAATAATGACCTTACTTCTCCTCAGATACACCGTGCAACCAAACAAAGGACTGCACCTGGTTCAACTTTTAAAATGGTAACATCAACTGCCTTGTTAGAGGAAGGAGTTATTGGTCCGTATGAGACCATTCTTGATAAAACTGTTTTTGATAAAATTGTTCCTTCACCTAGAGACTGGACTACAAATAGTCATGGAAAAGTAGATGTTACTACTGCATTAGAGGTTTCCTGTAACTACTTCTTCTATGAAGGTGCATGGCGCTTAGGTATGGACAGTACTGGTAAGAATAATGATAAAATGGGTCTTGAAAAGCTTGCAAAATATGCAAAGTTATATGGTTTTGGCGAAAAGTCCGGTATAGAAGTAGAAGAGGCGGATCCTCATATTTCGGATAAATACTCCATTCCTTCCGCCATTGGTCAAGGTACTAATAATTATGCACCTATACAGCTTTCCCGCTATGTTACTACGGTAGCCAATAGTGGAAAGCGATTTGATTTAACATTACTGGATAGAATTCAAGATAAGGATAAAAATGTTTTGCTGGATAATAAAGCAAAATATACTCAATTAGATACTATCAAAGATTCCACATGGGATTTAATACATCAAGGAATGTATAAGGTAGGAAATGGAGCTAGAAGTTCTTCCAGCAAAATATTCAAAGATTTTGGAATCACAGTTGCTGGTAAAACCGGAACTGCTCAGGAAAGTAAATCAAAACCTAATCATGCATTATATGTTTCCTATGCTCCTTATGAAGCACCAGAAATATCCATAACAACAGTAATCCCTAATGGACATGGTTCCGGCAATGCAGTGGAACTTACCCGTGATGTGTACAGCTATTATTTTAACTTAGAAGATAAAGAAAAGTTGGTTAGTGGTCCTGTAGATTTACCTGCATCGGAATCCAGAGGATTCGCAGATTAATGTCCTACTAAAACAGGGAAGTCTATAATCCAGCCTGAAATTTTAAGGTGGACTTCCTTGTGATTTTAAATTATTATCCAGGAGGAAATAATGAATAATCCAGTTATTATTAAAGGTAATAAATATGGTATTGTTGTTGTCTTAGATGACCTTATGAAATTTGATGAACTGAAGGAAAAAATTGCTGAGAAATTTCGAGATTCCTCTAAGTTTTTTAGTAAAGCACAGATGGCTGTCAGTTTTGAAGGTAGAAAATTATCCAATGAAGAACAACGGGAAATACTTGATATTATTGCTGAAGAAACGGAACTTCATGTGGTTTGTGTAATTGAAGATGATCCCCAGAAGGAAGCGGTATTTAAGAAAGCTTTGGATGAAAAACTCATGGAGCTTTCCAATGCTACAGGTCAGTTTTATAAAGGTAATTTAAGATCTGGTCAAGTTCTAGAATCAGAAACAAGTATCATCGTCATAGGTGATGTAAATCCTGGTGCCAGAATCGTATCCAAAGGAAATATCATTGTACTAGGTTCTTTAAAAGGTACTGTTTTTGCAGGAGCAACCGGTAATACCAATTCCTTTGTTGTGTCACTGGATATGAATCCTGTACAGATTCGCATAGCTGACACTATTGCACGATCACCGGATAAACCCATTAAGGAGGAAAAGAAAGAAACAAAAATTGCATTCCTAGAAGATGGCAATATATACATTGAAACACTAAATAAAGAAGTTTTGAATGATATTAATTTATAATAATAAGTGTTTGGAGGAAGAAACAGAATGGGAGAAGTAATTGTAGTAACATCCGGCAAGGGTGGCGTAGGAAAAACAACATCCACTGCTAATATTGGTACAGGATTAGCAAAATTAGATAAGAAAGTAGTATTAATCGATACAGATATAGGTCTTAGAAACTTAGATGTTGTTATGGGACTTGAAAATCGTATCGTATATAATCTGGTGGATGTAATTGAGGGCAATTGCAGAATCAAGCAAGCATTAATTAAAGATAAGAGGTATCCAAATCTTTATTTATTACCATCTGCACAAACCAGAGATAAAACTTCAGTAACCCCGGAACAAATGAAAAAATTAGCAGATGAATTAAGGGAAGAATTTGACTACATATTAATGGACTGTCCAGCCGGAATCGAACAAGGATTCAAAAATGCAATTGCAGGTGCTGACAGAGCATTAGTTGTTTCAACTCCAGAAGTATCCGCTGTACGTGATGCTGACAGAATTATAGGTCTATTAGAAGCAAGCGAAATAAAGCAGACTCATTTAATTGTAAATAGACTTAGAAGTGATATGGTAAAACGTGGCGATATGATGTCAAGCGACGATGTTGTGGAAATCCTCGCAGTAGATTTAATAGGAGTTGTACCTGATGACGAGAATATCGTTATTTCTACTAACCAAGGTGAACCTTTAGTTGGATCAGATACTTTAGCAGGACAAGCATATATGAATATAAGCAGGAGAATTATTGGAGAGGAAGTCCCATATTTGGATTTGAATGGCAAACAAGGTCTATTTTCCAAACTTGCTAGTTTACTAAAGAAAAATTAATTGAGAGGAGAAAGTTAAATGAGTTTGGCAGATTTTTTCAGAAAAAAAACTTCCAGTAATATAGCAAAAGATAGGCTGAAATTGGTTTTGGTTTCTGACCGTGCTGGCTGTTCTCCTGAAATCATGGAGCAGATAAAAAATGATATAATTGCCGTTATTTCCAGATATATTGAAATTGATATGGAGGGACTTGATATTAAGATTACACAAACCGAGTCTGAAACTAATAACGGAACAGTTCCTGCTTTATTTGCTAACATTCCAATTAAGGACCTTAAAACTAAAAAATAGTAAGGAAAATTTTTATGTTTAATTTAAAGCAGTATAATTTTAAAAACTATAATATAACACTGGTTGTAGTTGTAGTATTATTAAGTAGTATTGGTGCCTTTTTAGTCAGTATTGCACAGCGGGAAGGTGAAAATTTATTTACCAAGCAGGTATTTGGTATTATTTTTGGCTTCTTTATAGTATTTATCGTTTCCATTATTGATTATCATTTTATATGTGAATTTTATATTTTACTTTATATAATCAATTTAATTTTATTAGTATTAGTAAAATTAGTTGGTGTTGAATTTAATCATTCAAAAAGATGGCTTAATTTAAAAGTAGTTACTATCCAGCCTTCCGAATTTAGTAAGATAATAATGATAATATTTTTGGCAAAAATGTATACAATATTAAGAGAAAAAATGGATAAATTTTATGTACTGGTGCTTACAGGCGCATTAATGGGTATCCCTACCTATTTAATATTAACACAAACAAATTTATCGACTAGTTTAGTTATGTCATTCATTTTTGTTATAATGATATTTGCTGCTGGTTTAAGTTATAAGATAATTTTACCTATAGTACTGATTGGAATTCCTTTGTCCCATGTCTTATATGACTTTGAAAAATGGGATTGAAAGATTACTAAAA
>CALDJN010000190.1 GCA_937901695.1 uncultured Anaerocolumna sp. | reverse complement strand
GGCAGACGCAGCATGTGCTAACTGACTTCCTTTTATTACATCACCAATTGCATAGATATGTTCTTTCGTGGTTTCAAAGTTGTCATTTACTTTTACTTTATCCCCATCCATTCCTAATGAAAAATCTGGTCCAAAAAGTTGGTGAGTATTGGCTTTTCTACCTACTGCAACAAGGATTCCATTGGTTTCTGCTGAATGTATTCCAGTGCTATCTTCATATTCGCAAATTAAGTCATTCCTATCTATTTTACTTATTTTTTTAACAACTGATTTTGTATGTATCTTAACACCTTTTTTCTTAAGGCTCATTGCCACACTTTGAGAAATTTCTTTGTCCAGGGAGGGTAAAATTCGATCCATCGCTTCAACAATTTCTACTTGACAGCCTAATTCCCGATAAATGGATGCAAATTCAATACCAATTACACCGCCACCAATAATTAATAATTTATGGTACATAAATTCTCGCGTCATAAGAAGCTGGTCACTGGTTACTACATTCTCCTGGTCAATTCCTTCAATAGGTGGAAGGTATGGTTTAGAACCAGTAGCTATTAATATATTATCTGCAGATAATTCTCTGACCTCTTGATTTGTATTATTTCCTATTGAAGAAGCTTGTTTTATTAAAACCCTTTGGTTGTCCATAATGGTTGCAGTTCCAAGAATGATAGTAACTTTATTGGACTCCAATAATCCTTTTATTCCTTTTCGAATTCGTATAACAACGTCTTCTTTTCTTTCCTGAATTTTATTCATATCAAAACGTAAACCATCTATTTCAATTCCAGCTTCTTGGAGATTCTTCGCTTCGTAGAATAATCTTGAGGAATGCATTAAAGTTTTTGTTGGAATACATCCCCGATTTAAACAAGTTCCACCTAATTCTCTATTCTCAATAAGTGCAGTTTTTTTGCCAAGTTGACTTGCCTTTATGGCTGCAACATAGCCTCCTGGTCCTGAGCCAATTACAACTAAATCAAAATGTTCACCCATATTTATCCCTGCTCCTTCCTACAGTTTTTCGTCATAAATCATGTCTTTTATATCTTGCATACAATTTTGTTTATTATTATCTACAAGAATATTATTTAATCTTTCAATTATATGCTCCGATGTGAACAAGCAGTTTTGCAAATAGATTGGTATATACTCTGCAAGCCAAGTATCCATTGCATCAGAATAGATAACACACTGGCTTATCCTGCCTGATTCTACTACAAAATTGAAATCTACATTTCCCCATGAAAATCTTTTATTTATAGAATAGGTCCATTCCATTTTCTTACCAAAGTTCCACTCCCAAGAAGAGAACTTTTCCACTAAGGTTTTAATTTCTGATTCTATGATTTCCTGTTGTTCTATGGGAGTTAATTCACAATTATATACTTCTTGAAATGCAATTAACAATTCCTTTTTCATTTTATCTATATCTAAATTTGGATTATATTCATTTAAATTAATAACCCGGGATTTTACGGATTCTACTCCTTTTGAGATTAATTTATCCCTGGACACATTTAAGTATTTTGAAAGATGATTCATATCAACAGAAACCAAGATAGTACCATGATGGTAGAAGCGACTTCCATCTGTATAAAATGCGTTACCTGAAAATTTTCTGCCCTCAACTGTTATATCATTTCTGCCAGTTTTTTCAGCGTGAATACCTACATTTTTTACCGCCTTTATAATTACCTCCAGTTGCTTGTCTACATCATAATTTTCTTTACGAACCAGAAATGTGAAATTTAAATTTCCCAAATCGTGAAATACTGCACCGCCACCAGATAGTCTTCGAACTAATTTTCCACCTTCTTCTTCTAACTCCTGAATCTTACATTCTTTCCATGCATTCTGATTTTTTCCGATTACAACAGTCTTTTCATTTTGCCATAGATATAAGATGCATTCCCCTTCTTTTACATGATTTAACAAATATTCTTCTAAGGCTAGATTATTATACGGGTTGAAACTTTTACAAAATATGTAACGAATACAGTTTATCATTTTTACCTCTTTCTTGATAATGTAATGTGGATTTTGAATTTATCTATTATGGGGGGATTGTTGTAGTGGGATTGTTATTTTGGGTGGAGGATTGTATTCTGTACAGAAAATTGTCATTCTGAGCGGAGCGAAGAATCTCTACTCCACCCGAAACCTAGATTCTTCGCCTTCGGCTCAGAATGACACCTTTTTTTAATCTTCATAGATATTTTGCATTTTTCATAGATATTTTGTACTTATCATAGATATTTTGTACTTATTATACTTTTTTAAAAATGATATCTTAATACAGGATTCCTTGCAGCTGTCACTTCATCCGGTCTTCCAATTGGTGTTTTCTTTGGACATTGATGTAAGGATTCGGGATTAGTCATTGCTTCTTCATATACTTCCCTTAATATTTCTATTACGTAATCCAGAGTTTCTTTGGATTCGGTTTCTGTAGGCTCCAACATCAATGCTTCATGTACAATTAGAGGGAAGTACATAGTTGGCGGATGGATTCCATAGTCTAGTAAAGCTTTGGCAATATCTAATGCTGAAACGCCTTTTTCCTTTTTTAAATCCTCTACAGTCATAACAAATTCATGCATACATGGTTCTGAGAATGGCATCTTATAGATATCTTTTAGCTTGTGCATCATATAATTAGCATTTAATACTGCATTTTCAGAGGCATATTTTAATCCATTTCCACCTAATGTAAGGATATAAGTCAATGCTCTGACAACAACTAAGAAGTTACCATAGAATCCTTTAACACGGCCAATGGATTCTTCTCTTTCCAATATAAGCTTATATACCCCATTTTCTTCTTCGACTCTAGGTAATGGTAAGAATTTTATTAAACTTTCCTTGCAGCCTACAGGACCACATCCCGGTCCACCTCCACCATGAGGTGTTGAGAAGGTTTTGTGAAGATTAAGGTGAACAACATCAAAGCCCATATCCCCAGGTCTTGCTATGCCCATAATGGCATTCAGGTTTGCACCATCGTAGTAATTTAGACCTCCTGCTTTATGAATAATCTCAGTAATTTCTAATATGTTTTTGTCAAATAATCCAACCGTATTAGGATTAGTTAACATAAAGCCTGCTGTATCATCGCCAACTACTTTTTTCAATTCCTCCAAGTCTACATATCCATCTTTCGTTGAGGTAATATTAATTACAGTAAAACCAGCCATAGCGGCACTGGCAGGGTTGGTTCCATGAGCAGAATCTGGAACGATTATTTTATTACGTTTCTCATCTTTTCTTGCTTCATGATAAGCTCTAATTAAAAGTAGTCCTGTGAATTCACCATGAGCGCCTGCTGCTGGTTGGAAGGATATTGCATCCATTCCTGTAATTTCACACAGGTATTTTTCTGTAGTTTTCATAACTTCCAGACAGCCCTGGGCTGTTGAAGCTGGCTGTAACGGATGAATATTAGAAAAACCGGGAAGCTTTGCCATTTCATCATTAATCTTAGGATTATATTTCATGGTACAAGAGCCTAATGGGTAAAAACCATCATTTACACCAAAGGTTCTCTTCATTAACTCGGTATAATGGCGGCTAATATCTGTTTCCGATATTTCAGGAAGATGAAGTTCTTTCTGTCTTTTCATATTATCATCCAGTTCTACTATGGGAACATCACAAGAAGGTAATATATCACAGCCTCTCCCTGCCTTTGACTTTTCAAAAATAAGTTTCACGCTTTAGCCACCTCCTTTATGATATGGATTAATTCGTCGATTTCTTCCTTGGTATTCATTTCAGTTGCGCACCAAAGTATGTTTCCGGCTTGCTTTCCCGCAAGTGGATAACCACCCAGAATACAATGTTCTTCTAGTTGTTTCATCAAATGATCTGGATTACCGTTGCAGGTAGTTACAAATTCATTAAAATATGCACCGGAATAAACCAAATCAAAACCCTCTAGTTCGCATAATCTATTTGCCAGATAATGTGCTTTTGACATACTTAAAGTAGCTGCTTTCTCCAACCCTTGCTTACCCATAGTACTTAAATACACAGCTGCTGTCATAGCGCATAACGCCTGATTAGAGCAAATATTACTAGAGGCTTTTTCCCTTCTTATATGTTGCTCTCTTGCCTGTAAAGTCAATACATAAGCTCTTCTTCCTTCTGAGTCTTTTGTTTCACCTACAATTCGTCCCGGAAGTTTTCTCATCATCTTCTCTGTAGCAGCCATAAATCCAAGATATGGTCCTCCAAATGATAATGGCAATCCAAGAGGCTGACCTTCTCCTACCGCTATATCTGCCCCATATTCCGCTGGGGTTTTTAAGATACCTAAGGAAATTGGATTACAGCTCATTACGTATTTTGCATCCTTTCCTTTGGCAATCTTTCCGACTTCTTCTGCGTCTTCAATCTGCCCCAAATAATTTGGCTGTTGAAGGAGTACACAGCTTGTTTCCTGATCCACTAAAGTTTTTAAAACTTCACAATCGGTTTTTCCTTCTTTACCAGGGGCAATTACAATCTGAACATCTAAACCATTGCAATAAGTTCTGATAGTTTCTATAATTTCAGGATTGGCAGTCTCAGAAATAATAATCTTTTTTCTCTTCTTCTCAACACACATAAGAACAGCTTCTGCTGCAGCGGTTTCTCCATCATAAACGGAGGCATTGGACACATCCATCCCAGTTAGCTCACATATCATAGTCTGGTACTCAAATATAGACTGAAGTATACCTTGACTGATTTCCGCCTGATAAGGTGTATATGCCGTAATAAATTCTTCTTTGGAAGTTACTTGCTTTACTATAGCGGGAATATAATGATTGTATGCTCCGAAACCTCTGAATATTGATTTGAAAACTATATTCTTTTCAGAGATTTTTGTCATCTTACTACGAACTTCATACTCAGATATTCCTTCAGGAATATGAAATGAGCGGTTGGGTAACTCTTCCTTAGGAAGTAACACTTCCTTCTGGAGTAACACTTCCTTCGGAAGTGGGGAAAATAGTTCATCTATACTGGAATATCCTATGGCTTTAAGCATTTCCTGCTGTTCTTCTCTGGTATTTGGAACATAAGTGCCCATATTATTCCTCCTCATGAATTAACTGCTCATATTCCTCTTCTGATAAAAGTTCTTCCTGCTCACTTACATTTTCAATTTCTGCAAACCAAGCCTCATAAGGGTTTTCATTTACTAATTCTGGATGATCCAACAATTCTTCATTAATCTCACTGATTGTTCCTGTTACCGGACTATATACATTAGATACTGCCTTTACCGATTCAACATCTGCAAAGGATTCTGATACGGATACTTCATCACCTGCTTCCGGTAAGTTAATGAATACCAAGTCTCCTAATTCTCCTTGAGCATAATCGGTTAATCCTACTCTGACTGTTGTCTCATCTAAAAATTGTACCCATTCATGTGTTTTAGTAAATAATATTTTCTTCATTATTCCTTCACTCCTATCTTTATTTTTTAAAGTTATTTGTATAAAAGTTAAATAATGACTTGAGCATCAAAACTCTAACATAGTTTATTGAATGAATATAAGAGTTTTGTCACGCAAATCAATAATTACTCTTATGTGTATTTTTTTCAACAATAAATAACACTTTGTAGATAATTCCCATTGGTTTTTTACACTTTTATGCTTTATTATCACCTTTTTTATAAAAAGGTAAGTTAATAATTTCTGCCTCTATCTTTTTCCCTCGAACCTCTACCATGACTTTAGTCCCTATGCTACTGTACCTGGAGTCTACCATAGCCATGGCTACCGGATATCCAAGGAATGGACAATGGGTTCCGGAAGTTGTCTCTCCTATGAATTGATTATCAACATAGATTGGACACTTTTCTCTTGCAATTCCTCTTCCAATCATCTTAATTCCTACCCGTCTTTTTTACTTCCCCTCTGGAGAGAATTCCTTCTTTACCTATAAAATCTTCTTTCTCCATCTTGACAGCAAATCCCAAACCGGTTTCTAAAGGAGATATGGTGTCATCCATTTCGTGCCCATATAATGGCATTCCGGCTTCTAATCGTAAAGTATCCCTAGCCCCTAAACCACAAGGTATTAATCCTTCTTCTTTTCCTGCTTCTAATAAAGTTTTCCAAAGTGTCTCCACATCTTTTGGATTGCAATACAATTCAAATCCATCTTCTCCAGTATATCCGGTCTTTGATATTAAGCATAAAACTCCGGCAACTAAACCAGACTTTACAAAACTATAATACTTAGAAGGAATATTTTCCTCATCGGTAACTTTTCTTAATATTTCCTCCGATTTTGGACCCTGCAAAGCTATTTGTGCAACGTCATCGGATATATCTTTCAGTTCTAATTCACCATCAACATGCTGTTCCATCCATTTTACATCCTTATAACGATTTGCTGCATTTATTACTAATAAATATTCTTCACTACTTATTCGATATACTAATAAATCATCTACAACGCCACCAGTTTCGTTACACATAGGGCTGTATTTTACCTGTCCGTCATGCATCTTACTACAATCATTAGTAACTAACTTTTGTATGTTTCGTAAAGCATCCTTTCCTGTTAATAAAACTTCTCCCATATGAGAAACATCAAATAAACCTGCAGCAGTTCTTACTGCCATATGTTCTTCAATGACTCCTGTCTCGTATTGAACAGGAAGCAAATAACCTGCAAATGGTACCATTTTCCCTTTACCTTGTACATGGCACTCATAAAGAGGTGTTTTCTTTTCCATAAAATCCTCCTTTTCTAGGTCTTCCTTTTTAGGATATGTCTTAATAGTTCTTTTGGTTCTTGTTAATCAGTGCTTTTTATAGAAGAAGGTAATACGAATCCTGCCGGATTAAATTTCTAAAGAGTGAATCCAACAGGGTTAAATCCAGCAGGGTTAAATCCTGATGGATTTGTATAAAAAAAAGGCATACTGATTTAAACCAATACGCCTCTGTTGATTTACCTGAAAGATTCTTCTATATTGCACATACACATACAGCATAGAGTTGCTTCGTCGGTGCCAATATGGCTTTCCAGAGTATCGTCCAGACCTGGTCCTTTTGCCTGAGAGTTATTGCGAATCACCTTCGGCGCTGTTTTCTTAAAATTCTTCAACAGTCTCTCCCAAATCCTTCAACCGATTTTCTATCATTATAATATGGAAATAATGGAAAGTCAATAGTCTTTAGTTATATCTACTGAAACCATTTTATTTTATTAATTATTTTTGTACACTTTGTATATTCTTTAACAAAGTATAGAGTATAAAAATGTACCAATAATGTAAAAAGTTATTGACATCTAAATTGAATCTTGCTATAATAACAAAAATTAATAAAAAAAGATAAAAGCGTTGATAAGGAGAAGTACATACTCGCCAAATGCACAGAGAGAAGATGGTTGGTGGAAATCTTCGTGGAGGGAGTAAAGAATGTCAGGACAATACAATTAAGTTGTTCGTCCATGACATACTTAGGCAAAAGCCTTGGAAGTAGCCTTTGAGCTGTGAACCGAACAAGTGAGTAACTTTAGTAGACTTCACCGGAGTTTCCGCCGTTAAAAGGAAAGCAGTATCGGATAACAGGACTCATCATTTTATTAAATCCCGTACTGACAGAGAGCAAAGAGAAATCTTTGAATTTAGGTGGTAACACGGACGCAAGGTTCGCCCTAAGCTAATATTATTAGCTTAGGGCTTTTTTATTACCTTTTTATTTATTTTTTTCGGAAAGGAGCCATTATATGAAGATAAGAGGAACAGAACTATTTGTAAAAGCATTAAAAGAGGAGGGAATCACCACTTTATTCGGTTATCCCGGCGGATATGCTATAGACATATTCGATGAATTGTATAAGCAAGATGATATTGAAGTTATTCTGCCCCGTCATGAACAAGGACTTATTCATGCTGCAGATGGATATGCACGTTCCACTGGTAAAGTGGGTGTTTGCCTGGTAACCAGCGGTCCAGGAGCAACCAATCTGGTTACCGGAATAGCAACTGCCAATTATGACAGTGTTCCTTTAGTTTGTTTTACCGGCCAGGTACCTACCGGATTAATTGGTAACGATGCCTTTCAGGAAGTAGATATCATAGGAATTACAAGAA
Source organism: uncultured Anaerocolumna sp. (assembly GCA_937901695.1). Lineage (GTDB taxonomy): Bacteria > Bacillota > Clostridia > Lachnospirales > Lachnospiraceae > Anaerocolumna. Next base: position 4,709 of record CALDJN010000190.1, on the reverse strand, counting down.
GTATCTGCAAATATGGTATAACCGTACGAAATAGAGAAGACCTTGGCAGAATTATTAAAGAGGCTTTCTACATTGCAAGTACTGGGAAACCAGGTCCAGTTGTTGTTGACCTTCCAAAGGATATTATGCTGGAACTGGGAAGTGATTTTTATCCGAAAGAGGTAAATATCCGAGGTTATAAACCGAATTCAAAAGTTCACATGGGACAGCTGAAAAAAGCGCTGGATATGCTTCATAATGCAAAGAAACCAATATTTCTTGCCGGCGGCGGTGTAAATATATCAAAAGCAAATAAGGAATTTACAAGACTTGTAGAATTAACCAATGTTCCTGCAGTTACTACTATAATGGGAAGAGGTTCCATTGATACCACTCACCCTTTATATATCGGCAACATCGGAATGCATGGTATCTATGCTGCCAATAAGGCAGTTCATGAATGTGACTTACTATTTTCCATCGGAACCAGATTCAATGACAGAATCACCGGCAAGCTTGGTGAATTTGCACCAAATGCCAAAATCGTTCACATTGACATTGATTCTGCCTCCATTTCTAAAAATATTGTTGTAGATATACCAATCGTATCCGATGCAAAACAAGCAATTGAAAAAATGTTACTGGAAGTAAAAAGGTGCCACACCGAATCCTGGAATACTCAGATATTCCAATGGAAAAAAGAATATCCTTTGAAAATGACCATAAACTCAGGAGTCACTCCTGAAAAGATTATTAACACAATAAATGAAACATTTTCTGAATCTATTGTAGTTACCGATGTAGGCCAGCACCAAATGTGGACCACCCAATACCTGGAAATGAACGAATATAAACAATTGCTAACCTCAGGTGGGCTTGGAACTATGGGATATGGGTTTCCGGCAGCCATTGGTGCACAGTTTGGCAATCCGGATAAAACAGTAATCTGTATCTCAGGGGACGGAGGAATGCAGATGAATATTCAGGAAATGGCTACTGCTGTGGCATGGGAATTACCTTTAATACTATGTATCTTCAATAATAGCTGTCTGGGTATGGTTAGACAGTGGCAGAAATTATTCTATGGTAAACGTTACTCTTCTACCTGCCTAAGAGGAGGTAAAAACTGCAAGTCCCATTGCAGCGGATTAAACATTTCCGAGGCAAACAGCTCCGGAACAGACAGTTCTGGAGTAAGCAGCTCTTGTCCTGCTTATTCCCCTGACTTTGTTAAATTAGCGGAAAGTTATGGTGCATATGGAATTCGGGTAGAGAATGAAGAAGATATCAGAAGCGCTTTCCTTCAGGCTATGGAAAACAAAAAAGCTCCAACTATTATTGAATTTATGATTGATAGTGAAGAAATCGTTCTTCCTATGGTACAAGGCGGAAAACCATTAAGCGAAATGATACTTGACTGCTAAAATTCGCATTTAGTTATTAAGCAAAATAATAAGTAGAAAAGAGGTATTCTATGAAAAAAAGATGGATTTCATTATATGTAGAAAATGATGTGGGTGTCTTAGCCAAAATATCTGGGTTATTTTCAGGTAAATCTTATAATTTAGAAAGCTTAACTGTTGGAACTACGGAAGACCCAACGGTATCCAGAATTACTATAGGTTTAAACAGTGATGATATTACCTTTGAACAAATACAAAAACAGTTAAACCGAATGGTTGAAGTTATAAAAGTATTAGATTTTACTACGATTCCAACACATATGAAGGAAATATTATTTGTAAAAATTAAGAATTGCTCCAAACAGGAAATGAACGAAATATTTCAAATTGCCAGTGTATTTCATGCCTCTGTTGTGGATTATGGCGCAGATAGCATACTGTTAGAATGTGTTCACACAGAAACCAAAAATAATGATATTATAAAACTTCTTACCCGCCAGTTTAGGAATGTGGAAGTAGTTCGGGGTGGCAGTGTTGCTATTGAATCCATCAGTATGTCAGACAGGTAACAATTTGATTCATTTCAAAAAACTGGATATACATTAAGAACGGAATAGATGACCTGTAGCAAGAGTTTCAGCAATTGTTACAGGCTCTATTCTATTATAGATATTGATTTATTCTATCACCATAAAGAACGATATAGTTGAAATAATTATTAATCTGTTTTGCTTTATTTTCTTTTTCATTTATTATGAATGCATTCATCCTCATTTAAAGTATTTTACACCATATATTGGTAGTATGTCAAGAAAATCCAAGTTATATTGATTCCTTACACTTCTTTACTGTTTACTATTTACAAATTCACTTAATTATGGTATTATATGGTATAATAAAAGACATAATATAAGACTTAGATAGAGGGAGGAGATATTAATGAAAAAAAAGGCAATAAGATTTTGATTCGGTCTACGCTATAATTTCTTTGATAAGTTTAATCTATATAAATTATTATCAAAATGCATTATATTACAAACCTACAGCAAAATATTCTATTATTTTCGATAAAATTTATGAGTATATTGCGACTCCATGCTTCTATTTTTTTATTGCTGCATTTATAACTGCTGTTATTTTAAATATTGTTAATATTAATATATCTAAGACATTACGCAAAATATTTACATATGTTATTTGCTTAACTTTAATTCTTTATATTACATTTATAATAGTTAGATTAATAAGAGTAATAAATCTTCCTCCTCTTGGTTTCCACCCTATTTATTCTATAATTTTTATTATTTTAGGTTGTTTGTTCGCTCTTGCTTCTCATAAAAAATAATATGAAAAAAGACCTTAAAGAATGGAATACACTTCCACCCTCCAAGGTCTCTTTTTGATGAAACATCTTTGTATGATATTTATTTATTTATAATATCTTTAACCTTCATCAGACGCGTAATTGTACTTCTTTCATTTTCGTCTAATTTCATTCGGATATATTTTATCGTTTCTTCCAAATTAGGTATTGTACGATACTCAAGGGCATTAACCCTTCTTCTGGTCTTTTCAATTTCATCTGCTGTTAACTGACAGGATTTTTCTACCTCTGCTAATTGGAGAAGCTTAGGCAGGATGTTATAAAGTTTAAAAATTGCATCGTCTAATTCTGAAGAGGTCTGGGCATATCCATATGGATATATGCTGCCTTCATCTTCCTTTTGCATTTCCCTGTTAAAATTCATAACCGGTACATATACACTCATAATATTCTTCATGGTAATGTCCATGTTAACCTTTTCATTTGGAAATGCAACTGCTTCTTCTAGCATCTGGGGAGACATAACTGCACTGGCTATAAGAAAGTCTTTAAAGGATTCGCTTAATTCTTTCTCTACTTCCACACGTAATTCCTTATTCCTCTTAATCATCTCAATGAATTTTCTCATTAATTCATCCTGCTTATCCTTAAGAAGTTTATGTCCACGTTTTGCAGTAACTAATCTTCTCTTTAGATTAGAAAGTTCCATACGGGTAGGGTTTACGTTTAGTTTTGACATCTACTCAGCCCCTTTGTCATCTAATGGAAGGTATTTATCAAGGAGTTTTGAATCAATTCTCTTTAATTCACTTCTAGGAATGAGTTTTAATAAATCCCATCCTAAATCTAAGGTTTCTTCTATGCTCCTGTTATTATAATACCCTTGGTTAACATATCTGGCGTCAAACTCCTCAGCAAAATGTGCAAAGGCTTTATCTGTTTCTGATAGTGCACTTTCACCAAGAATAGCAGATAATTCTTTTGCTTCTCTACCGGAGGTATATGCTGCATATATCTGGTTCATGGTACTTGCATGGTCTTCTCTTGTTTTACCTTTACCAATACCTTTATCCTTTAATCTGGATAGAGAAGGAACAACATTGATAGGTGGTTCAATACCTCTCTTGTATAAGTCTCTGGAAAGAATAATCTGTCCTTCTGTAATGTATCCTGTTAAGTCAGGAATTGGATGGGTAATATCGTCTTCCGGCATAGCCAGAATTGGAATCTGTGTAATAGAACCCTTTCTTCCTTTGATTCTTCCTGCTCTTTCATATATTTGAGAAAGGTCAGTATACAAATAACCTGGATAACCACGTCTGCCTGGAACTTCCTTTCTGGCTGCAGATATTTCTCTTAATGCTTCTGCGTAGTTGGTCATATCCGTTAAGATAACAAGTACATGCATATCCTTCTCGAAAGCTAAATATTCAGCACAGGTTAGTGCTACACGAGGTGTTGTTATTCTTTCGATAGCAGGGTCATTAGCCAGATTCATAAACATAACGGTACGGTCAATTGCACCTGTTCTTGTAAAGTCATCAATAAAGAATTGTGCTTCCTCAAAGGTAATACCCATAGCAGCAAATACTACTGCGAACTTCTCGTTAGAACCTATAACAGATGCCTGCCTTGCTATCTGTGCAGCAACTTCATTATGTGGTAAACCTGCACCTGAGAATATTGGCAGTTTTTGTCCACGGACTAAGGTATTTAAACCGTCGATACAGGATATACCGGTCTGAATAAATTCATCTGGATAGTCTCTTGACACGGGATTAATTGGAACACCATTTACATTGACTTTTTTATCAGGAATGATTTTAGGTCCATCATCCTTAGGACGGCCTAAACCGTCAAAGATTCTGCCAATCATATCAAGAGATACGCCAAGTTCAAGAGGTCTTCCTAAAAATCGAACACCGGTATTCTTAAGATTGATACCTGTGGATCCTTCAAAAAGCTGAACCATGGCTTTATCACCATTGATCTCTAAAACCCTT
>CALDJN010000189.1 GCA_937901695.1 uncultured Anaerocolumna sp. | reverse complement strand
ATTGCTATGAAAGCGTGTCATTCTGAGCAAAAATTCAACGAAGTTGAATTCGCGAAGAATCTCTTTCATTCATTGTGGTGCTATTTAGCATTATAATTCTGAGCCTGAAAGGCGAAGAATCTAATAAAATATAATATGTTTCGCTCCCTTTGTGGTGAAATGCCCCCTTTTGTTTGATTAAATTCTAATGAAAGGGGTTTTTCCACCCATAACAATCTTAGGAAAATATTAATAATTCATTATGCAAAAATAAATACATTATATTGCATTTCATGTTAAAATGTAAGGGCGATAATTATTGAAAGGGATAGAAAATAAATGAGTGATAAAGTGTTGATAGTAGATGATGAACATGAAATAGCAGATTTAGTAGAACTATATTTGAAAAATGAAAATTATACCGTTTTTAAGTTTTATACTGCAAAGGATGCCCTTGCCTGCATTGAAACTACAGAGGTTGATCTTGCTATTTTGGACATAATGTTACCGGATATGAATGGATATACTCTTTGCCAAAAGATACGCGAGCACCATGCTTATCCTATTATTATGCTGACGGCTAAAGATGAAGAAATAGATAAAATAACAGGATTAACCTTGGGAGCCGATGATTATATAACAAAACCATTTCGACCTCTTGAAATGGTGGCACGGGTAAAAGCACAGTTGCGCCGGTATAAAAGATATAATACGGTACAGAATGATTCTCTTACGGATTCAATTATTGTTCATTCTGGACTTGTAATGAATGTGAAAACCCACGAATGCATTTTAAATGAAAAGGAACTTGTTCTTACCCCTACTGAGTTTGCCATACTTCAAATACTCTTGGAGAGAAAAGGTAACGTAGTGAGTGCTGAAGAACTGTTCCATGAGATTTGGAAAAATGAATATTATAGTAAAAGTAATAATACAATTACCGTACATATTCGACATCTGCGCGAGAAGATGGACGATACGATAGAGAATCCTAAGTACATTAAAACAATATGGGGAGTGGGCTATAAAATTGAAAAATAAAACGGATAATTATTCTGATTTCTCGCGGCTGAAAAATAAGATGTTTTTGCAAGCTTTAGGTATGGTTTTAATTGCCATCGTGGGTATAGTAACACTGTATACCTTATTTTGGCGTGGAAAAGGAGGTAATTGGATTGTATCCCTGCTTCAAAATCTCTTCCATATGGAATATTATGATGCACTTAATGTTTATCAGCAAGTATTCCGTAATAACGCTGATAAAATATGGATAGCAGCTATTGTTATTGCCTTTTTTATACTGCTTCGATTTTTTCTTATTGGGTTTACAAGGTATTTTAATGAAATAAATAATGGAATTGATGCATTACTTAAAGATGATGAAAAAAGTATTGTTTTACCGGAAGAGATGTTTGCCATAGAGAAAAAATTGAACACGGTACGCCAAACTTTAGAAAAGCGTGCTTTTGAGGCACAGTTAGCAGAACAGCGTAAAAATGATTTGGTTATGTATCTTGCTCATGACATTAGAACTCCACTTACCTCTGTAATTGGCTACCTGAGTTTATTGGATGAGGCTCCTGATATGCCTGCAGAACAGAAGGCAAAATATGTTCATATTACTTTGGATAAAGCATACCGTCTGGAAAAACTAATAAACGAATTTTTTGAAATTACCCGCTATAATTTACAACATATTATTTTAGCGAAAGAGACAATTGACCTTTACTTTATGCTGGTGCAGCTGATAGATGAGTTTTATCCAATCCTATCTGCAAAAGGTAACACAGCTGTAATTCATGCAGATGAAAGCCTAACAGTTTATGGAGATTCTGAAAAACTGGCAAGAGTATTTAATAACATAATGAAAAATGCGGTGGCATATAGTTATCCCGAAACGGAGATAATTATTTCTGCTGAAACAAAAGACAATAAGGTGGTTATTACCTTTCAAAACCAGGGACAAACTATTCCATCTGAAAAGTTATCAGATATCTTTGAAAAATTTTATCGAATGGATGATGCACGTACATCTGTTACCGGGGGTTCTGGTTTAGGACTGGCAATAGCAAAAGAAATCGTTACATTACATGGTGGAACAATTACGGCACAAAGTAAAGATAACACAGTTTCTTTTATTGTATCACTACCCATGACAGATTAGTAAAATCTCAATTTACCTGTTAAATTAACTGTTTCAGACACAGTAGACTACCCGTAACAGATTAGTAAAATCTTAATCAAATATTAGGATTTTCTTAAGAATTATTTATGGAATATTAAAGTACAAGTGGCTCCAGTTCGGTACAATATTTACTGAATAGGAGCTGTATTTGTTTAAAAAGGAAGGTGTTATTATTTTGGACGAAAGAAATATTGAAAAACAGCGTAGAAGGAAACGAAAAAAGCAGCATCGTAAAAGAATTGTTAAATTATATACGTTGTTTTTCATTGTTATGGCATTGATATTTATTTTAACAGCATTAGTAGTGAAAAAATACCAATTAAAGTATAGTGAAAATCCACCTAAAGTCTTTGATATGTGGTTTGACAATTTAGAAAAGCCAGATGGAGATTCAAGGAAACCAGTTAAAGATTCCAAGAAGCCAGTTGAAGATTCAAAAAAATCATTAACTCATATTCAGGTAGATTTAAACCATTTAAATAGCTCCAATGCAATTCTTGTGGACTTAAGCAGCGGCAAGGTATTGGATGAGCACAATAGCAGTGAACGAATTTATCCAGCTTCCTTAACCAAAATTATGACTGCAATTATTGCAATTGAAAATATACCCGATTTAAACCAGACATTACTTATACCATCAGAAATATTTCAAGACTTATATTCTCAAAATGCTTCTCTGGCTGGGTTTTTACCAGATGAAAAAGTAAAATATAAAGATGCACTTTATGGAATACTACTTCCCTCTGGTGCGGAGTGCTGTTTGGCAATAGCAGATTCCATTGCTGGTTCTGAATCAGCATTTGTTGAGATGATGAACCAGAAAGCTGCTGACCTTGGAATGAAGAACACTCATTTTTGCAACACAACTGGTTTGCACGATGATAATCATTATTCAACTGT
>CALDJN010000188.1 GCA_937901695.1 uncultured Anaerocolumna sp. | reverse complement strand
TATTATTCTTATTGCTTATTATTCTTATTGCTTATTATTCTTATTGCTTATTATTCTTATTGCTTATTATTTTATTGCTAATTATTCTTATTACTTACTTCAGGTTGCCGTGTTTTTAAAAATTCATAATCCTTTGCAGCTTCTTTATCTTTCGGGTATTGTTCTATATAATCGGTCATAAGCTGGTAAGCAGTAACAAAGTCACTTGTTTTCTCATAGGCTATAATTTCATTTCGTTTTAGTGGCTGCTCCAAACTTTTCTCTTGATATTTCAATCCGGTCTGAATATATGAAAGCGCTTCACTATTTCTTCCTAATTCTAAAAGACAAGCACCAATCTGATTGTAAACCAATGCTGTCTTTGAAACTTGTTCAGCTTCCATATACTTTTTATAATAACTTACAGCTTCTTCATAGTCTTTTCTCATTTCGTATATATTGCCAAGGTAATAATAGGATTCTTCAAAACCATTTTCACATGCTTTACTAAATTCATTTATTGCCAAATCATACTCTTCCATATAATAATGAACTTTTGCCAGATTAAATTTATCTTCTTCCGTTTTAATTTTTATAGCTGCAGCTTTTTCTAAAACTTTGTATGCTTCCTCAGCCCTATCAGCATCCATAAGCAAAAAATATTTTCCCAAATAATGATTGTAATTTCTCTTTTCTAAAGAAATTGCTTTGTCATAATCTGCAAGTCCTTTATCAAATTGATGTAATTTCCCATAAGCGAATCCACGGTGATTATATGCATTGCTATCGGATGAATCCTGTTCTGCTAATAATGTATAAGTTTGAATTTCGTCATCATAAAGACCTGCCTTTTCTTCTGCACTTCCTTTATAATATAAGATATCCACATCTAAATCACTTAATTCGTTAATGGAAAGCGCTCTGTCAAATTGTTCAATTGCTTCTTTGTATTGATAAGATTTATAATAGGCAATCCCTTTTCCTCGATAAGCTAATTTATTATTCTTGTTCGCGGCAGAGTTTTCTTTATCTAAAATTACTTTATCAAAGGTTAGAATTGCTTCTTTATTCTCATTTAGCATTATTAAGGTCATTCCATAATCAATATAGTACTCTGCCTGATTGGGATTTAGGTCAATGGCTTTTGCAAAATTAGACGCAGCTTCTTGATAACTGCCATTATCTATATTTTTTAGACCTTTTTTATAGAACTTACCAGCTGAATTACCACTGCATCCACCAAGTAATAAAATCATTACCAATACAAGAATCACTTTTAGTAAGTTTATTTTCTTCATTGTTACACCTACTGTATATCACATATATTTACAGATGTGTTACTCTGCTTACAGATGTGATACTGCCACAAATATTAAGTTGTAAAGAATAGTCTCGTGGCAACCTTTCTATACGTATATTTTCTTTCAACCTTCCAAACAGGATACCCCATAGCGGTATTTCAAATATTGGATAAATAAGTTTAAAATAAAATTCCAATGGATTTCATTTTGGAATTCTTTCTAAGTGGGAATGTTCCTTTTCTTCACCTTGTCCCGATGCATATCACAAACTTGCTTGCAATACTGTCTTAATCACCGGCAGTATTTTACTTGAAGCTAATGCGGCTATGACCCACCTGTATGGCAGGTGGGTTTAAAAAACTATATGCCAATAAGAAAGTGTGAAAATTCCTTTTAATCACACTTCCCGACATGATGTCGCAAATCGACATCTCAAATAATGGATGAAGAAGTTCGCCATGAGAATTCCAATGGATTCTCATGGTGGAGTTCTTCCTGTGTGAAGTTTTAGAATTTCTTAGGCGGCGTCTTTTGACGCCTTAGAAATTCTCTTCACACTTGCTTCTTACTATATATTTGACTTACTACATTAATTATAAGAGAAAGCCTTTCCTTTGTATAATATTTTCATCTGTCCAACACTTGGAAAAAATGAACATAAGAATATTATAATTTGTAGTTAGAATAAATGCAAGACAAACAGAGAGGAATTATGAATACGTTGAATAATCGTAAAAAAAGGGGTCATTCTGAGCCTCAGGCGAAGAATCTCAATATATACAGGGATAGAGATTCTTCGCGAATTCAACTTCGTTGAATTTTTGCTCAGAATTATCACGCTTAACAGCACCACAGTAAACGAAATGTTTATTGCGTGATAATTCTGCCGCAGCCAGCTTGCTATGGTTCTTCCATAGTAATGGCATGCCTTCATAACAATGACATGCTTTTTTTACGATAACTTTTTATTTCTAATATAAAGCTCTTATAATAAAGCTTTAAAAGCATCTGCAACAAATTGTACTTGAGTACCAATAACAACCTGAACACTGGTCTTACTTGGGCGCAAAACTCCTGCTACACCTGCAGACTTAATTTTCTTCTCATTTACTTTAGTATAATCTTTAACTTCTAAACGTAGTCTTGTAATACAATTATCTACAGAACTTATATTTTCTTTTCCGCCTAGACCTTCTAAAATAATGGCTGCTACTTCCCCATGGTTATTATTTGATAAAGTTACTTTTAACTCCTCTTCTTCATCGTCTTCTCTACCAGGTGTTTTTAAATTGAATTTTGTAATAACAACACGGAACAGAATATAATATATAACTGCAAATCCAATGCCAATTGGTATCAATAACAGTGGATTTAGAGCCATTGGTGCTTTAAAACTTAGTAAATAGTCAAATAATCCTGCACTAAAATTAAATCCTGCTCTTACAGGAAGGAGTCCAACAATCGCCACTGAAACACCGGTTAAAAGTGCGTGAACTACGTATAATCCAGGTGCTAAGAACATAAATGCGAATTCTAAGGGCTCTGTTACTCCTGTTAAAAAGGAACATAATGCAGCGGATGCTAAAAGTCCGGCTACTAATTTTTTCTTATCTTTCTTAGCAGTATGATACATAGCTAATGCTCCTGCTGGTAATCCAAACATCATAACAGGGAAGAAGCCTGACATATAAATACCGGTTTCTCCAAGTTTTCCAACTCCTGACCAGAAATTACCTAAATCGTTGATGTTTGCTACATCAAACCAGAATACAGAGTTCAGTGCATGATGTAAACCTACAGGAATGAGAAGCCGGTTTAAGAACCCATAGATACCTGCTCCAATGGCACCAGTACTTGTAATAGATTTGCCAAAGCTTACTAAAACTCCATAAATAGCTGGCCATAAGAAGAATAATACAACACTGACCAAGACAGATATTCCTGCAGTTATAATTGCAACACACCGCTTTCCGCTAAAGAAAGCCAAAGCATCCGGCAATTTGGTATTTCTAAATTTATTATAACAAGAAGCACCAATTAGACCCGAAAGGATACCTATAAATTGGTTCTTAATAACAGCAAATGCCGGATCTGCTTCCACACCGGTAAACATTGCAACAGCGCCACTTGATAATAATGTTGTAATCATTAGCCAAGAAACGAGGCCGGCTAAAGCAGAAGTTCCATCACTATCTTTTGCCATACCAACTGCTACACCAATTGCAAATAGAATTGCCATATTTTCAATCAAAGCTCCACCAGCTTTAAGTAAAAATGCTGCAATTATACTATCGGCTCCCCACGAGTAGGATCCAATCCAGTATCCTATTCCCATTAGTATTCCTGCAACGGGTAGTGCTGCAACAGGAAGCATTAGTGATTTGCCAAGTCTTTGAAGATATTTCATCATATACAAGTCCTCCTTATCTTAACCTATTATACGGTTACTATATATTTATACAGAACTTGGTAATAAGATTCTTCTTTTTTGTAATAAAATACATTTTTTATTTCAAACTACAATATTATTTATACAAAGTATCTAATTAAAAAGGAAGAAATATATATGAAACGATTTTTAGATTGTAATCGTTCCCTGCTCCTGAAGCAGTTCCAGAAATAGCTATGGAATATGTGAAAGAATCCGTATCCTATGCTCATAACCAGAACATACCTACTATGATATCTATTGAAACCTCTAAAGAGGGCGTTGATATTTCTACAATCATGGGAATTTCCTTAATGTGTAAAATAACTGGAGCGGTGCCTGGCACCCGAGGTTAACATATTAAAAATGCCTACATATAATAAGTTTATACTACAATATTAGGAAGTGCCAGTTTGAAAGAAAAACATGTATTTGCCGGCAATAATACGTCCCATGGATTTTTTAGTTATTTTAACTATACCTTTAATCCAGAAGATGCAAACCATATTTATATCTTAAAAGGAGGTCCTGGTGTAGGAAAAAGTTCTTTTATGAAAAAGTTCGTAGCCAGAATAATTAAAAAAGGGTATGAGATAGAATACATTCATTGTTCCAGCGACAATGACAGCTTAGATGGAATTTTGATTCCAAAATTAAAGATTGCCTTTGTAGATGGTACTGCTCCCCATACAATAGATCCCAAAATTCCTGGAGTAGTAGATGAAATTATTAATCTTGGCATTTATTTAGATAATAAAAAGTTGGAAGAAGACAAACGAGAAATCATGCAAATTAATAAAAAGAAATCGAATATCTATAAAAGTGCTTATCGTTACTTAGAATGTGCCGGCCTAATATTTGAAGAAATTCAATCCATATATGATGAAGTCACTTATTATAATAAGTTCTGGGATTTATGCAAGGAAGTTTCTATAAAACTCTTTCCAAACAACTTACAGGAATATAGGAAACAGCAGCTAGGTAAATTGAGAAAATTATTTAGTGAAGCGTATACAGCAAATGGATATATCGAATATACCAATTTTTTATGCGAAGGAAATAAAATATGGGCAATCAACGGTAAAAATAGAAATGCTTCCTCTAAATTATTGGACTTTATTGTAAAGGAATCCTTAAAAAGAGGTTATGATGTTGAAGGTTACTATCATCCATTAATTCCCGAAAAGCTTCAGCATGTATTAATACCAGAATTAAATACAATTATTATTACTTCCGAAAATGATTTCGAGGAAGGATATGATGCAACTATTAACCTAAACCAAATCATTGAGCCTAGAAAGATTAAGAACCAAGAAGAATTAGATAACAACATCCAACTATATGAACTGCTAATTAAACTAGCATTAATGAAACTTTCAGAAACTAAAAAAGAACATGAACTTTTAGAAGCATATTACGTAAAAAGTATGGATTTTAAAGGGGTCGATAAATGCTTTGAAGAATTATATAAAAAGTTGACCTATTAAATAATGACCCTTAAAAAAAGAATGTCATTCTGAGCCACAGGCGAAGAATCTCAAAAAGAATGTCATCCTGAACCACAGGCGAAGAATCTCAAAAAAAGGGGTAGGGTATTTAATTTTGTATCTTTGCTTTTTCAATTATCCCTGAGGCAGGGTGTGGGCAAAGCCCACAAATCCTTATAAATAAAGGTTTCCCAGCATTATGACTTATTCAGAATATTATATGCATTTATAGGTAAAAACTCAGAAACATTTACACTCTTAAAAAAAGATGTCATTTTAAGCCCTAAGCGAAAAATCTCTATCCCTATGTATATTGAGATTCTTCGCCTGGGGCTCAGAATGACATCATTTTTAAGTATGAATTTTTTATCCGTTACTTCTAGTTCATACTCTTCTAGTTCATACTCTCCTAGTTCATACCTTCCTGATTCATACTCTCCTAGTTCATACTCTCCTAGTTCATACTCTTCTAGTTCATACCCTTCTAATTCATACTCTCCTAGTTCATATTCTCCTAGTTCATATTCTCCTAGTTTATATTCTTCTAGTTATTCTGTTACTTTTGATACAGAAATAGATATACTTTCACTGGCAGTATCGTAATATATCACCACTGCAACACCATTTTTATTTTCTCCACCGTATGATATAATATCATCTGCTTTCATTTCATATGTATTTTTATTAAATTTTTCTTTTAGTTCTTTCAGATATTCTAATGCATCTTTTTCATTTACTTCTTCCATGTAAATAGTTGAATATTCTTCACTATCTACAGTTCCAGTAATTAATCCATTTTTAAAAACTGGTACTTCTTTTACCAAATCAGAGGTAGGCCATTCAGTGCTTCCATAGGTGACTTCCGAGCCATCTTCATTCTTTATAACAACTGTGCCTCCATCAATATTCACATCTGCTTCTCCAGATTCCTTCAGATACCCTTTTACTATAGATTCGCTTACTTCTTCTTTAGCTTTCTTTTTGCATCCAACCATAATAATTAGTAATAAAACAAATACTGCTGCTAAAGCAATTCTTTTCATAGAAATTCTCCTCGCTTTACTATTTTATAAAATATATGATTGTTTGCTTGATATTTGTTCTATATTCTTATATATTTTTTATTTTTTCCTAAGAATTTTCTTTTCTGACTGATATAGAAAATTAATGTTTTTAAATATGCTGGATTTGCAATACTATTATTAAAGATTATAAGAGATAAGTTTTTCTTAGAATAAGAAGATAATAAAAAGTCACTCTGACCTAAATTTTTAAAGGCCAAAGTGATAATCATTTCTTTCTTTATATAATTTCTATTTTTTCTTGATTATTTTGTGGTATAGTTGCAATGACTTATACCACAAAATTAATTTTGGTCATTATTACTCTTTCTAAATCTATCTTTTCGTTCTTTATGATTCCTTCAATAAGAAAGCCATCATTTAATAAAGCCTATTGAAAGAATTTTATACTTTTCCTCTTTTTCATAGTTGTTTCCGGTATAATGTCTACAATCATGAGTAAAATTCTTGTATTCACAGTTTCTATTCTAAGGTGGAAATTTTATGCTTTTCCCACTGTGATTTTATTAATTATCAAGACGGGAAAAAATCCCGTCTTAATAGTATTTAATTACTTCCTTTTACTCATGGTGTTTTATTCTTCTTTTTAAAGCAAATCCAATAAAAATCATCACTATTCCAGTTATATAAAATCCAGCATTAATACTTTCCCCGGTCTTAGGTAATTTTCCATTTTCATTTCCATTTATACTTATTTTTCCGCTATTTACTTCTTTTCCATTATTTACTTCTCTACCATTATTTGCTTCCTTACTACCTAATGGTACATCATTAGGATCTATTTCTATTTCTTCTTCCAGCTTATCATCTTCCGGCTTATTATTATCCTCTGGATTGTTATCTCCTGGATTGTTATCTCCTGGATTGTTATCCCCCGGATTATTACCTCCTGAATTGTTATTCCCTGGATTGTTATCCCCTGGTCCACCCGGATTTGGATTTTCATTGTTTCCTGGGTCTGTTGTATCAGGTATTCTTTCATTTTCAAAAGTTACCTGAATAATTTTTCCATCCTCGCTGATAGTAAACAAGTGTTTTTCTAAATCTCTTATATACCCGGAAGGAGCTTGGGATTCTATATAATAATAGTTTCCATAAGGTATATTTTCAAAAGTAGCTATACCATTTTCATCTGTTGTTTTCTCTGCAATAAGAGTATCCGATTCATTATATACTGATATTTGGGCATTTGCTAATGGTTTTAATGTAGTTTTATCTACCTTATTTATCTCAAGATGTCCTTTTATTTTAGTATTGGATATACTAGCTGGTGTAGCTGTCACAACATCTAAATTCTTAAGAATTGCTGCGGTTAAAACTTCTTTCGATAATACAAAACCATTAGGAGCTTTTGTCTCAATTATCTTATAACTTCCATATGGAATATCTTTAAACTCAACTTTTCCTTCATCATTACTGATAGCTGTAGACATAGGATTTTTAAACTCTGTATCATCATCACGATATAAAGTGAATTCTGCTCCCGGAAGCGGATGATTGTTTTCATCTATTTTATTGAATATAATATTTCCCTTAATATCTTCCTCAATATTTACTTTCTTATTGGTGATTGTATAGCCGTCTTTTGCACTTCCTTCATAGCTTACCTCATACTCTTCTCCATTAAGTTGTATCCTGCCATTACTTTCACCTATTTCCTTTACGGTATAGCTATAATCAATTCCATTATCATCTGTTTTGTCCAGATCTCTCCAAGTGTATGAAGTCTCTCCATTTTTTAACTCTACAAAACTTTCCTCCTCCTGATCATTTTTATAAAGCTGGAGTTGGATTGTCGGTTTTGTATCAGGTGCCCCATCCCAAACTTTATTAACCGGAACATCTACCACTTTTTTCTTATTGGAAATGTCTAAAAGAGTCCCTTCAGCATCAGATTCCTTAACTTCAAAAGTTATACTTTCTGCTTTTGTTGGATCAAAATCAATCCACTCCGGAGCTGACTTTTCCTTAACCTGATATACTCCTATAGGAAGACCTTTTACATTAGCGATTCCTTCTTCATCTGTTTTCAACTCTAATGTATTCTTCCCTTCAAGAATAACGGCACCGTCTTTACGAGTCAATTCAAAGATAACATTTGGAATACCAACATTTTTACCTTCGATAACTTTTACAATTTTTAGTTCTCCCCTAACAGTTCCTGTTATGCCACCTCCGGAACTAATATTGGAAACAGTATGGTTAAATGATTCTCCATCTACTTTTGATTTACCATTTTCTTTGTACCATACACGTGAATTGTTAACGAACGCTTTCTGCGTAGGCTCTGTGATTTTTGTTTGGTAGTAAATACTAAATGTATTTAGAGAAGCATATTCTTTACAAATTCTTACTTCTATTTTATTTGTTTCATCATTTGCAGTTATAGTACAACCTGGAAAAGATTGTTGAAACTTTTGAATTGCATCATCTCCGTAAAATCCTCCTTCCTTATACCCCCGCACAGTAATACCAAAACTTTTCATATCAAGTTTTTGACCATCTTGAATTTCATCCTCTATTATAATGTCTTCATCCACGTAGCTTCTATTTACATTTGCATTCAGCCACCATTTTACATGTTCCGTATCTCCTGTATCTATCCTTCCTGTTTTATAGTAAAAAACGGAAGATGTTCCAGATGAACCTTTTTTGATGCTAACATCTACTTTTTCATTACCACTTGTTATGCTTCCTGTTTTTATATCTTCTTGAGTTGTATTTGTAACGTTTCTACCCATGATTTCAAAATCAAGATATCCTGCTACATCATCAAGCTTATTTACTATGTTTTTAAATGTAATGGTAGCTCCAGTTTTAGTGATAACTGCATCAGCAATATACTTGCCATTATCTATTAACTCTAACTGCTTTGTATATCCCTCAAAAAAAGCATCGCCAGATGTAGGCCATGCTACAGAAATAGTATTTCCACCTTGTATATTTTTGGGCTTCCCGTATTTGTTTCCTTCAAACTCCAAATGAACTTTTGTGCTCTGACCGTCGTAGATTTCATATGGGTTTACGCTTAACTTTGTTACTACCTTACTGGAAATGTCGCCACTTTCATCAAATTCTATGGCAGGGCCAGAAACAGTACTGGCAATTGAACCGGTTTCGGTTTGAATCTCACCATTATTCTCTGCAGCATAAGTACTACTTCCAAAGGAAGGTAATATCATCTGTATCATTATAACAATTACGAGCAAAAACGTTAATTTACTCTTAAAATGCCTTTTCTTAGTTTGTTTTAACATAACTTTTCCTCTCTATATTTTCTATTATTGCAAAATAGATTCAGGAAATATAGGTACTTTAAAAATATTTTACAGTTACCTTCTAGTACCTTTTTCCTATTGCAACAACATTATCCATTATAAAAAGGAATAAGTCTATCCATATTTTGTTTTATTATATACTGCTTTTTGCTATTTACATCTTGGAAAATAAAAATTACTCCCTAAGAAGCAGGTATCAACACTTCTAGAAAGTAATTTTAAAATTCAAAACATTGATTTAAGTATCAAATGTCCTGACGGTATCAATACGAATGGAAACTGAATCTGGCACTTTTTAAATCTTTCACTTATTAGTAGATTCTGTCTGTAGTATAATCAGAAGATTTTTTAATCATTGGTTTTTTTATTTCACTATTTTTGAAGCCGGCATCATATGTAGTATCAATGGTAACCCATTGCTTACTATCTTTTAGATACACTTGATTCCAAGCATGATATTCTTCTATATCTTTCTTATTACCCATAACTAATTTTGTAGGTATACCAATACTTCTTAACATTGCAGCAAATAATGCTGCGTAATCATAACAGATACCTTTTGAAGCATTAAATATTTCTTCAATAGATGGAATATAATCTGCGCTCACATTAACAGATTTTTTCTTATCATATTTTATATTTTCTACTATGTAATTATATATAACTTCTACTTTTTCTTGATCATTTTTTAAATTCTTTGTTAACGATTTAGCTTTTTTTATTGCTTCCATATCGTTATCCCAATTGATTAATTGAATAGATTGTAAATATACAATATTCTCATCTTTTAAATTTAAATTTACAGTATCTTTACTAATAGGCTTGTACTTATTACCGCTTTTTTGTTCTAAAATGGATACTGTATAATTTCCATTACCTAATTGTAGTGGAAATGTATTATTGGAATTAAGATCATAAGTATACTTATTATTACCTTTTTGAATCAATACTTTTGTATTGCTATTACTATTCTGATATTGAATGTTAACTATTCCCTGTTCCAAATCCTTACTATAAAAATCCAATTCCGAAGCTTGTACTATATTAATGCTGAAACAAGACACCAAGATGAATGATAATAAAGATATAAGAATTTGTTTTTTCATAAAAAAAACTCCCCTTTCGGTAACTGGCTGCCATCTTGAATATAAGGAAGGCCCTTTAGTTTTGCGTCTCTAGTTTTCACCAAATTTGCTATTATCGTTTGAAAGTAAATGATACTTTATTTATTTCATTCTAACATATATATTCTTTTTTTGCAATATAGAACTAATGGCCTATATCACAAAATAATTAAATAATTAATTTTCTTACTCCTTTATTTTTCCTTTTATAATTAACCTATGAGTTGGATTAATCATAGGATGGCAGGTAACCAGTGTTATTTCTTTATCTATGCTATTGCCCTCTAATACCCATACTTCATCAGGCTTAACATATAACTTTTCCGTAACTTCATAATTAAACTGATCATTACCATCGTCTACTTTTATTAAGTCTC
Source organism: uncultured Anaerocolumna sp. (assembly GCA_937901695.1). Taxonomy (GTDB): domain Bacteria; phylum Bacillota; class Clostridia; order Lachnospirales; family Lachnospiraceae; genus Anaerocolumna. Next base: position 925 of record CALDJN010000188.1, on the reverse strand, counting down.
CTACTTCAACTTCATTCAATCTATTAAAATTTCTACCATAAGTGTGGCTTCTGTGACCTGCAATAGAATAATTACCAATTTGCCCTAACTTTCCAGTGTCTTTAATAGATGCTACTGATATTTTCATATTATTTTCAGTAGCGTCTGTTAATATTGGAAGTTCTAAATCTATCTTATCTATCTTTAAGATTCCTTCAATATGATAGTTTTCTTTTACCTTTTCTAATATGCTATCTCCATTTGCCTCATTACTATTATCATTTATAGTATTATTTGAATCATTTACATTTTCGGCATCACCGTGGCTGCCGCTTTCTATATCTTCAACATTTTGATTGTTTGGTTCAATCGTTCCGTTTAACCCAGCTTCCTCATTATAATTGTCATAACCTATATGGTTATTAGGACCGCTATTTTCCCCAATCATATCAAAGCTTTGCTGCCAGTCTTTCAGCAGTTTTTGCTGTTGATACGTTCTATATAATTCTGAAGCTTTTGGATATATTATAATTAATAATCCTATAATGATGAAACCTATTGAAAGGATTTTATAGTTTTTCCTATTTTTCATAGCTGTCTCCAATATATACGCACATTCATATACTAAATTGTTGTATTCACAGTTTCTCTTCTTAAATACATATTTTCAGATTTTCACTGTTTCCTTATAAAAGTTGTCAAGGTGCTGTCGCAAAAAATTTTGTCATTCTGAGAGCAAATTTATCTTGCTGAATTATGCTCGAAGAATCTCACTTTAAGCTTAGAATCTTCGAGCTTAAATTCATCTCTGCTGAATTTGCTCTCAGAATTATCACGCTTAACAGCACTACAGTAAACAAAATGTTTATTGCGTGATAATTCTGCCGCGACGAGCTTGCTAGTACGCGTAAACAACTCTGAAGGAGTTGCTTGCTATGGTTCTTTC
>CALDJN010000187.1 GCA_937901695.1 uncultured Anaerocolumna sp. | reverse complement strand
AAATTCTCACACAGTAAATTTGTGCTTGCACCCAAGCAAGTAAAATTGCTTTTAGATAGAAAAAATAAATTCTCACACAGTAAATTTGTGCTTGCACCCAAGCAAGTAAAATTGCTTTTAGATAGAAAAAATAAATTCTCACACAGTAAATTTGTGCTTGCACCCAAGCAAGTAAAATTGCTTTTAGGCAGAAAAAATAAATTCTCACATAGTAAATTTTTGCTTGCACTTAAGCAAGTAAAATTGCTTTTAGATGAAAAAAATAAATTCTCACACAGTAAATTTTTGCTTGCACCTAAGTTTATGGCATTGGAAATATGGAGGATTAATATGCCAATTATAATTGATAAACTGAATTATATATATAGTCCCGGAACTGCTTATGAAAAGCACGCACTTAAAAATATTAATCTTACCATTAACGATGCCGAATTCATAGGATTAATTGGACATACCGGTTCTGGTAAATCCACGTTGATACAGCATCTAAACGGACTAATAAAGGCTACCAGCGGTGCTATATATTATAATGGTGAAAATATTTATGATAAAAATTATAATATGAAGAATCTAAGAAATAAGGTTGGTCTTGTTTTTCAATATCCGGAACATCAGTTGTTTGAAACAACAGTCTTTAAAGATATTTGCTTCGGCCCCAAAAATCAAGGTTTGGATGAATTGCAAATAGAGTTAAGAGCTTATGAGGCTATGAAAATGGTTGGTTTAGGTAATGATTTGCTAGATGCATCACCATTTGAGTTATCAGGGGGACAGAAAAGAAGAGTAGCAATTGCAGGGGTTTTAGCAATGAAACCTGAGGTTTTAATTTTAGATGAACCAACGGCAGGTCTGGATCCAAAGGGCAGAGACGAGATACTAGATCAGATTGCATATCTTCATAAGGAAAGTAAAATTACCGTTATCCTGGTTTCCCACAGTATGGAGGATGTGGCAAGATATGCAGATAGATTAATCGTTATGAATGCTGGAGAAGTAGCATTTAATGATACTCCTCAAAATGTATTTGCTAATTATAAACAATTAGAAACAATGGGTCTTGCAGCTCCACAAGTTACCTATGTTATGAACGAACTAAGGAATCGTGGAATTCCAGTTAAAACGACACCGATTACAGTGGAGGAAGCCAAAGAAGAAATTTTACGGGCATTAAAAAAGGTTACTAGATTGGAGATTAGAAATGATTAGAGATATAACAATTGGACAATATTATCCTTCTAATTCCATTCTCCATAAATTAGATCCAAGGGTAAAATTAGTTGGTACCTTACTATATATTATTTTACTATTTTTCATTAAAAATTATTATGGCTATGTGCTTGCAGCGGTATTTCTTGGTATTATAATAAAACTGTCTAAAGTACCAATTAAGTATATTTTACGAGGATTAAAGGCAGTTATATTTTTATTACTCTTTATGGTCGCATTTAATCTGTTTTTTACACCTGGAACGGATGCCATTAAAATTGGATTTGTGGATATTACATGGGAAGGCATAGAATCGGCCATTCTTATGGGATTAAGACTTATATTCCTGATATTAGGCTCATCCATTATGACATTTACAACAACTCCCAATCAACTAACAGATGGATTGGAAAAATTAATGGGACCTTTAAAGAAAATTAAGGTACCTGTCCATGAGATATCTATGATGATGTCTATAGCTCTTCGTTTTATTCCTATACTAATGGAAGAAACCGATAAAATCATGAAGGCACAGATGGCAAGAGGTGCTGATTTCGAATCTGGCGGGTTGATTAAAAGAGCTAAGAACTTAATTCCATTATTGGTTCCTTTGTTTGTTTCTGCATTTCGCAGGGCAAATGATTTAGCCATGGCAATGGAGGCCAGATGTTATCGTGGTGGTGTAGGTAGAACGAAGATGAAGCCACTAAAGTATACCGGTAAGGATATAATAGTATATCTGATACTCATTTTATATGTAGCAGCAATTATAACAATTAATAAGTATTTATAAATAGGTGAGAGATTAGGCAAGTACTAGAATCGAGGTTAGAATGAAAAAAGTCCTGTTAGAGATTGCATATGACGGCACTAACTATTGTGGATGGCAGATACAACCCAATGGAATTACGGTGGAAGAAGTAATAAATAAGGCTCTTACAGAGTTATTGAAAGAGCAGATCTTAGTCATTGGTGCAAGTAGAACAGACTCTGGTGTTCATGCACTAGGTAATGTTGCAGTATTTGATACCAATACAAAAATTCCTGGTGAAAAAATCTCATTTGCATTAAATCAAAGATTACCTAAGGATATTGTGATTCAAAAATCACGAGAAGTTCCAATTGATTTTCATCCTAGGTATTGTAACAGCAGGAAAACTTATGTATATAGAATCTTAAATAGTAGATTTCCAATACCTACGGAAAGGTTATATTCTTATTTTATATATTATCCCCTAAATGTAGATGCTATGAAAAAGGCAGCAGAGTATTTAGTAGGAGAACATGATTTTAAAAGCTTTTGTTCCAATCGTACTCAGGTGGTGGATACTGTTCGTACTGTATATGATATTAGTATAGATAAAAACAAAGATATAATTGACATAATCATATCAGGAAATGGTTTCTTATATAATATGGTGAGAATTATTGTTGGTACCTTAGTTAAAGTTGGTCTTGGAATATATCCGCCGGAACATGTACAAGAGATTTTGGATAAGAAAGACCGTATGGCAGCAGGACCTAAAGCACCTGCAGAGGGATTGACATTAAAATGTATTGAATATCCGGATTTAGAAGATGGGATAATGAAGCGATGAATTCTAGTATAGGTTAAATGACAAAGTAAATTCAACTTTGCCAGATTTAATTCCGCAAATAGAAAGAATAGCATTTTTTACAAAGAAGAACCGGGGGATTTCATTCAAGATTAAAAATTAGGAAATCAAAAAATAAATTATAGTCTTGTTATTGACCTGTTATAAGCTTGACATAAGGATTGTTTAAAAATTAACTCTTGACACACCAGGCTAGGTGTTATATAATGTAAAGACGTGACGTGAGAATACTTGAGCCAAGCCCCGGTTAGAGTATTTTAACATATAACTATGAAAATAATTGAGATTTTAATTAATCCAAGGAGGTTAAACCATGAAAAGCTTTATGGCTAGTCCAGCAACCATAGAAAGAAAATGGTATGTTATCGACGCTACCGGACACACATTGGGTCGTCTTTCATCTGAGATTGCAAAGATATTAAGAGGAAAAAATAAACCAACTTACACACCTCATATTGATACTGGTGATTATGTAATCGTTGTAAATGCTGATAAAATAAAAGTTACTGGTAAAAAGTTAGATCAAAAGATTTATTACAATCACTCTGATTATGTAGGTGGTATGAAAGAAACTACATTAAGAGAATTAAATGCTAAGAAGCCTGGAGAAGCTATTAAATTAGCTGTAAAAGGCATGCTTCCAAAGGGACCTTTAGGAAGAGAAATGATTACAAAATTACATGTATACGCTGGCCCAGAGCACAACAATGCAGCTCAAAAACCAGAAGTATTAGAGATTAAATATTAATCAGAAAGGTTGAAAGGAGGCAATAACATTGGCTAAGGCAAGATATTACGGAACAGGTAGAAGAAAAAGCAGTATCGCGAGAGTATATTTAGTACCAGGAACTGGTAAAGTTACTATAAATAAAAGAGATATGGGTGAATATTTCGGTTTAGAAACATTAAAATTAATCGTTCGTCAACCACTTGTATTAACTGACACAGCTGATAAGTTTGATGTTCTTGTTAATGTACATGGTGGTGGTTTCACTGGTCAAGCTGGTGCAATCAGACATGGTATCTCCAGAGCATTATTACATGCTGATGCAGATTATCGCCCTACATTAAAGAAAGCAGGATTCTTAACAAGAGATCCAAGAATGAAGGAAAGAAAGAAGTACGGCTTAAAAGCAGCTCGTCGTGCTCCACAGTTTTCAAAGAGATAATTCAAGACATTTTACAAACCCCGAAAACCCAGTGTTTATCGGGGTTTTCGGGGTTTGTTTAGTGCTATAAAAACCCATAAAATCACACCCGTATGACACACATATGACACGCATATGACACACGAAATATACTTTGAAATGTCTTGTTAATGGTAAATTATTTTATAAAAATTAGTATTATTTTAAATTTTGCAATATTCATTAATTTGGAATAAAAATTCAAAAACTTTAGTGTATTTTATAATTACATATTGTCAATAATAATTTCATGAGATATTTCTAATTTTCAATGAATATTTTTTGAAAAACCATTGACAGAAATTAGTTTATCTCATATAATAGCAATATAAAGAGGGTCTCCATTAACCCACGGTAGCCAATCCGTAAAGAGATGAACATTAAAGAGGGTCTCCATTAACCTACGGTAGTCAGTCCGTAAAGAGATGAACATTAAAGAGTGGGAAGTTTAACTTCCCATATTTTTTTTATACTGGGGAGTAAAAAGAATGTTTAAACTCGAAGATAAAGTATGTTTTATAAAAGTAAATTTGGATTATTTAGAAAAGTTACATGATGTATGTGAAGAAGTACAATTCAATCGACGAGATTACGAAAATAAAGTATTTATGGGAATACTACTAACTCAGAACTTAAAAAAATATGTTATTCCATTAACATCTGCAAAAGGAAAACATAAAACTTGCAAGAATGTAGCTATTTTGTGAAACTGGAGTAAAAATAGAGGTAGGTAATCTAAGGGATGCCATTGATGGAATATTTGAATTTGTACGATATGCAAATAAATTCTTTGATACAGAGCAGCCATGGATTACAAGGGTTACGGATATAGGAATTTGCGGTAATACACTTTTTAACTGTGTCCAAATTATAGCTAATCTAGCAATATTACTACATCCATTTTTGCCATTTTCATCTGAAAAGGTTTATAAGTGGTTAAATATAAGGAATGTATGGGAAAAGCAATATGTATTGACCGGTTATCAATTGCCAGAAATAGAGATATTGTTTGAAAGAATTGATAAAAAAGTAATTGAAGAGGAAAAAGCAAAATTAGTAAAGAAGGAGGAAGTGTGAAGAAAATTTCTAAGGCGTCAGAAGATGCCGCCTAAGAAATTCTAATACTTCTCAAATAGAAGACTATGTCTTCCATTCGGAAGAACTCCAAAATGAAATCCATTGGAATTTCATTTTGAATTTGAACTTTTCCATCTATTATTTGAGATGTGGCAAAGCCACATTATGTCTGGAAGTGTGAGATGAATCATTTAGGAACAAAAACATTTGAAATAGAGCGTTTAGTATTAGATCATTTAAAGAATCTGATGTTGAAGATATGTATCATAATTGGGCAAGTAATAATAATGTTACCAGATATTTGACTTGGGGGACTCACGCTTTTAAGGATATAGCAAAATCAGTCGTGGATTTATGGGTAAGTAAAAATGAAGACTTGAAAAATTGCCAATGGTGTATTGAATGGAAAGCAAATCAGCAAGCTATTGGTAGCTTTGAAATTGTTCATATGGAAGAGAAAATCAATTCAGTAGAGATTGGATATTGTATTGGAGATTCTCATTGAGAAGAAAAAAACTTATTTGTAATCCGTTTATAAAGTATTAAGGTGGATTGTCTTGTTGGAAGTGGCTAATTACAGTTCAAATGGAAGGTGAACGAGAAGTACAGCGTAACCAGAAATTTTATAGCCTAGAAGCACTGATCTCTGTTGGATTTAGAGTAAATTACAGCATATTTTTTAGGAGTGGGAGATGAAAAGCTGACAAAGGATTCCGCTGGCTTATTTTCTATTATTAAGAAGAATGAAGGGAAAATACAGAGTGTAGTTAAAAAAACAATAATAAAGGCTTGAAGTTTGAAAAGCATTATGTTATAAATAATTAAAGTATTAGGCAAGAGCCTGGATCCACGTCTGTTAGGGAAAAGCTAGCAGACGTGTTTTTTTATGGAGGTCTTTATGAAAAAGAATAAATTACTATTTAATATACTAATAGTTATATTAGGAAATTTTATTTATGCAGCAGGTGTCGTATTCTTTATTTTACCTTCCGGACTGATTACTGGAGGAACAACAGGTATAGCATTAAGCGTCAATCATTTTACCGGTTTGCCTGTCGTATATTTTATCTTTGGCTTTAATGCAGCTATGTTCGTATTGGGCTTATTTATTCTGGGAAAGAATTTTGCACTGACAACATTGGTTAGTACATTCTGTTATCCCTTTGCTTTGGAATTGTTACAAAAATTAGCCGGAGAATTTAGGGTGATAGATGATATTTTTATATGTACTCTTTTTGGAGGTATCTGTATTGGAGCATCCATTGCTATTGTTATCAGAGCGGGGGCAAGTACAGGAGGTATGGATATACCACCGTTGATTATTAATAAATATACACATATATCGGTGTCCGTAAGTTTATATGTATTTGATTGCATTATACTTGTACTACAGGCTGCTTTTAGTGATAAAGAGAAAATCCTTTATGGAATTGTTTTAGTTCTGGTATATTCCATTGTTTTGGATAGGCTCCTTATGCTTGGCACTAATAAAATGCAATTACAAATAGTAAGTGGCAAAGCGGAAGAGATAAAGAAAGCAATTATCTCTGAGATTGACAGGGGGGTTACCCTTTTACATGGAAAGACAGGATATCTGGAGAAAGAGACGGATATTCTGCTAAGTGTGGTTTCCAACAGGGAACTTTATAAGGTAGAAAAACTAGTGCATCAAATAGACAAAGATGCTTTTGTCATGATTAGTCGTGTCAGTGAAGTAAGGGGTAGAGGGTTTAGTGAAGGAAAGCAATATTTAAAGAAATAGTCTGAGAAAATGTGGGTAGAAAACACACAGGTAACAAGATTAGGGAAGTCTTCCGCCTCTGTAAGCTGGGGTAACCTTCACTTTGTATAAGGTGGCAAATAAAAATAATTTTTATAAAACTGTAACGAATCTATGTTTTAGGCAATTAATAGGTAGCTTGAATAGAAAGGAGGAAAGCACTAAGTGGACTCCATGGAGCAAATATATAAGATGCATGCAAAAACTGTTTGCCGTTATTTATTATCACTGACTCATAACGAAGATTTAGCTGAAGAAATAACACAGGAGACATTTTGCCAAGCAATACGATGTGTTGGAAAATATGATGGGAGCTGTAAAGTGTCCACATGGCTCTGTTCCATAGCTAAGAATTTATGGTTAGCCTGGATGAAAAAGAACAAAGAGATTGTGATTTCGGATGTTGAAATAGAAACAGATACAGCACATTCTGCAGAAAGCATGGTGATTTCTTGCATGAGCAAAGTGGAGTTAATGCGAAAACTCCATCAGCTGAAGGAACCATTTCGGGAAATAATATATTTACGATTAACAGGGGATTTATCATTTCGAGAAATTGGAGATATTATGGGAAAATCAGAAAATTGGGCAAGAGTTAACTATTTCAGGGGAAAAGAAAGATTGATGAAGGAGGTAAAGAAAGATGAGTGAACGTTTAAAATGTGAAATAATAAAGGATTTGCTTCCATCTTATATAGAGAAACTGACAAGTGATGTAACCAATGAAGCTGTAGAATCTCATATATCAGAATGCAAAGATTGTAAACAGATATTAGATGATATGAAGAAAGACGAAGTGATAAGCATTGAGGAAGACCAGAAGGAAATAAATTACCTTAAAAAGGTAAAACATCATACATGGTTTATTGCGGGTATTGGAGTATTGATAACAGCTGTTATTGTTATATGTTTGTTTATATGGAGGGTTTTTGAACATGGTTTTGTTGTGTCGCCTTCTTCAACTGTATACAATGTAATGATAGATGATAATGTATTAACATTAAGTGGTGAGATATTGGATCCTTCCATGGCATATACCCGCGCGACATTTCAGAAGCAGGATGATGTAGTAACTATATCAGTTTACGAAGCTCCCACATCCATTCTAAATAACAGCAATAAGTTTACAGTAAGTTATGAATTAGATGAAAATACAGATGCAGTTTATTATGACGACTTAATTGTATATAAGGGAGGACCTATTTCTAAAAAAGTGGCTGAGGTCTATAATACAAGACATAAGTATGTTGGTGAAATGCCTGCTAATTCAAAAGTTGCTGGTGCTTTAGGAATTTATGCGGATTTAGGAGATTATTTAAATTCTCTGCAGACTAAAGAAGAACCTTATGGCTGGACCCTAGAATTTAAAAATCCAGTAGAAGCTTATAATGAACAAAACTTTAATAAAAAAATGAAAACATATGCATGTGTTTTGCTGGCTATGATTGATAATCTGAATAACGTATCATGGACCTATGAATGCAATGGTACCTTAGTTAAACAAACTCTCTCTACTAAGGAGGCGTCTGAGTATGCAGGTCAAAATGTAAAAGAAGCCTCAGAGGATGTAGTTCAGTTGCAGAGCTTAATGGAATCATTAAACTTATTATAAAATTTAAGAAATTAATTGAGTCTACTGTGAAAATGAATATAGAAGTGTAATCAGTTAAACAATAAGCTAATTAGTTTAACTAATTACGCTTCCATTTTATATGGTTCTATAATGAATGCTGGGGTTCGTGAATATATAAAACCGCACACTCAGCAGTTATTAAACCGCCTCATATTTATTTATATCCGTTGAATAATAGGGTTCTAAAATAATAGATATTTGATTTAAACTTATATCATATTTTAAAATTTTTGATAAATGAGTTGTGATTATATCCATCCTCCATCTAAGTGAATAATCTGACCGGTTAGGTAGTCATTCCCATAAGTAAGCTGATAAACCAATTCACCTACTTCTGCGGGATTGCCAATGCGGTTGGAAGGGATTTCTTCTATCAGAGAAGCTTTATCCTCTTTACTTAAGAAGCCATTCATTTCTGTGTCAATAGCACCACATGCAATGGCATTTACCTGAATATTGCTTGGTGCTAATTCTTTTGCCAAAGCTTTGGTAAAGGCATTGATACCTCCTTTGGATGCGGAATAGGCTACTTCACAGGAAGCTCCTACGGAGCCCCATACAGAGGAAATATTGATTATTTTTCCGCATTTTCGTGAAATCATATCAGGGGTGGCAAGCCTGGAGCAATTAAATACAGAAGTCAAGTTAGTATCAATGACCTTATGCCAGTCACTAGGAGACATTTCGGTAAAAAGACCTATATATGAAATACCAGCATTATTTATTAATATATCTAAATGACCAAAGGTATTATAAATTAGCTGAAACAATTCAGCTGCAACATCATAGTTACTAATGTCTCCAAGAAAAGACAGGCAGGAAACGTGATAACTTTCTATTTCCTTCTTTACAGCCAGTAATTCATCTTCTCCATGGGCACAGTTTATAATAACAGAAAAGCCTTCCTTTGCATATTTTATTGCTATGGCTTTACCAATTCCTCTTGAGGAGCCGGTAACTAATACAGTTTTATTTTGCATAATAACCTCAATTCTGGCGCTTTAGCGTCTGTGGGCAAAACTTGCCTGCCTGCAAAACTTGCCTGCCTGCAAAACTTGCCGGCAGGCAAGGGAAAATGTCCGTTTTGTTCTTCATTTTATTATACCACACCATGATAAGATTTGAAAATATTCATAATGGTTTCAAAGTGGGTTTTTTACCTGATATGACCTGATGTTCAGGCTTGTCATA
>CALDJN010000186.1 GCA_937901695.1 uncultured Anaerocolumna sp. | reverse complement strand
CTAACCTTATCTCGTATTAAAACCTGTTTCCCCAATGGGGATTCTTTTTTTTCTTCAAGCATTTCCTGTCCTCCAATTAAGAATTAGAACTATCAAATACGTCTTAACCGCCCATTTTACTCTTTTTCCCGTCAAATATTTTTACATGTAATTCTATTAGAAGATGTATCAAGGATTAAGATACCTTTCCCCTGCATACATTTATCTGTTTCAATATTCAAGAAGGGGAAAGGCATCACTATCTTTTAAAAATAACTCCCAATTTTAATTTTATCATTATAATTTTTTTATTTCAATTATTTTTGTCTCTTACCATAAATTTTTTCCCTGTACGTATTTCCAGCACTTAATAACATTCGTTCTCTGGATATATTCCATCATTTCATCTTGCCCGATATCTACAGGGCAATGATTAGCAAAACTGATATTTTTAATACATTCTTCTTGTGACCATCCCTTTGCAATTCCATCCGCAACTGCTGCAATCCATTCATATATAAATGCCAACTGCTTTTTAATATAGTCCTTCTTCACAACAGGACCATGCCCCGGCACTATGTACTCTACATCTTCCAATTCCTCAATAAAATGAAGTGATTTTATTAAAGGATCGATATCTGCAGAATGCAACCATATCTGGCAATCTGAAAATACGGTGTCTCCAACAAATACAACTTTTTCTTCAGGTATATGTACTGCTATCTGAGATTCGGAATGCCCGGGCGTATGGTATAGTTTAAAAGTATGTTTCCCCACTTTTAGAGACATCTTATCGCTAAAGGTGATTTGAGGTTTATTAATAATATACTCCTCTCTGGATGGCATTAATTTAAGTCCCGGTTTATCTTGCCGCTCCAGTACATCAATACTATAATCATAGCAGTCCAAATCCCCAGCTACTGTCCAGAAAATATCTTCTAATTTTTCGTGACCGATTACCGGACATTCCTTTGCAAACCAATGATTACCAAATATATGGTCAATATGTCCTTCTGTATTGATTAAATACTTAATTGGTCCTCGTTCTTTTGCAAACTTTATCATATCAATAAGATAGGTAACCCATTGTGCTGTATCAATAAAAACGGCTCCTTCTTCTGTAAATACAATACCAGGATTACATCCTCTGATTTTGGTTTCAACGTATACATTTTGTGTTATTCGTTCCATTATATTACTTCCTTTTTTCAACTTTTTTATATTCTCACTTTTGCTTCTAATATTGCATTCTTTACCCAAACCTTTACCATTTCTACGCGATATTCCTTGGAAGCACGCTGATCCGATATTGGTTTACAGTTAGAAGCTGCCAATTTACCAGCTTCACGGGCAATAGTTTCTGTAATCTTCTTGCCTATCAAAAAGTTTTCTGCTTCGGTAGCCCTGATTGGCTTTGGTGCTACGGATGCCAATGAAATTCTTGCATCTGTTACTGTTCCATCTTCACATAATGTCAAAGAACATCCTGCGCCAACAATCGATATATCTGTATCACCACGGATTGCAAACTTTTCATAAGCTGTACCTGTCCGTGGCTTTGGAGCTGGAATAAAAAAACCAGTAAGTATTTCACCATTCTCTAAAACTGTTTTTCCAGGTCCAATAAAAAAATTCGCAATTGCTACGTCCCTCTTTCCATTTACTCCATCAATTTTACATACAGCATCCATGACCATAAGCCCCTGTACCGCATCCGCAGAGGGCGACGCATTACATGCATTACCGCCTATTGTAGCAATATTACGCACCTGCATGGATGATACGTGACCTGCAGCTTCTTTTATAACAACGTATCTATCACCTAATTCTTCTGCTTTTTGCAAATGACGCAGTTGAACCATGGAACCAATCATTATACCAGCTTCTGTTAGGGCAATCTTATCTATATTAGGAATCGAAAATAAGCCAATTACTGCTTTGGGTCTGATAACTTTATTTTTTAAGCGAGGAACTAAATCTGTTCCACCGGCAAGCATCTTCGCATCAGTTCCATATTCCTTTAATAAAGAAACACATTCTTCTATAGATGTTGGCTGAAAATACTTTTCAAATCTCATTCTTTACACCTCCAAATCCTTGTATTCGCCGTCACGTACAGCTTCAATGGCTCTTACAATCGATTCATATCCAGTGCAACGGCAAATGTTACCATGAAGTCCTTCACGAATTTCCTCCTCTGTTGCATTTGGATTCTCATCTAAAATTGCTTTTGCTGTTAATATCATTCCTGGTGTACAAAAGCCACATTGAACAGCAAAATTATCAATAAAGGATTGTTGTAAAGGATGTAAGCCGTTTGGACCTTCCAATCCTTCTATCGTTGTTATGTTTCTGCCATTTGCCTGAGGTATTAAAATTGTACAGCTTTTTACTGCCATACCATCCATGATAACTGTACAAACGCCACAATTTGCATCATCGCAGCCCTTTTTTGTTCCAAGCATATTTAATTCTTCTCTTAATACTTCAAGTAAAGTTCTGTCCGGAGTACTATAAAATATGTAGTTTTTACCGTTTACTATTAATTCAAATTGCATTTTTTCAAGGCTCATTTACTTTACGCCTCCTTCTCTTTCTTTTCCTTGATGAGTTTCAAGATACGTTCAGCATTCATAGGATAACCATCAACACGGACACCAACAGCCCGATAAATTGCTTCTGCAATGGCCGGACCAGTAGGAATAGTAATTGATTCTGCCATTCCCTTTGCACCATAAGGTCCGTCTGGCAGCGGATCAGGATTGATGCATGCTTTCATATTATCCTTCACAGGCATATCTAAAATTGTGGGGAGACGATAATCGCTAAAATTGGCATTAGCCATCATACCATCCCTATTATAAATTTGCTCCTCATTTATATGGAATCCAAGGGACATGCAGACTCCACCTTCAATCTGTCCTTTTATCAGTTCTGGATTAATCGGATTACCGGTATCAGCGGAAGATACAACCTTCAGGACTTTAATCTGACCTGTTTCCTCATTAACTGCTATTTCAACCGCAGCTGCAGAATATTGCCACCAGTTCCATACACGTGGCGATAAACCCTTCTCATCCCATTGAATAATAGGTGCCGGGCAATAAATACCGTGTCCGACTACCGGCGATCCTACCTGCAGACCCCAGTTACCTTGTGTAAACATGCTGACAGGTACAAATAAAGATGGAATATCAACTTCCTGTACATAGGAACCTTTCAATATAGCCTTTTTACCGACAATTTCAACTTTTGAGGTATGTATTCCATATCTTCTGGCTACCTCTTCTTTTAACTTATCAATGCATTCCTTACATGCCGCAATTACTGCATTTCCTGTATTATAGGTAGTTCTTGAAGATGCAGAGTAATTATCATATGGTGTAATTGCAGTATCACCTTTGGTAGTTTTAATATCTTCCATTGAGCATTGAAATTCATTTGCTACAATCTGCGTCATGGCAGTTGTTGCACCCATACCATTTTCATCACAGGAAATGAGGAGTTCGATGGTACCATCACTGTTATATTTAACTACTGCTTCACTTCTTCCGAGAGGAGTATTCTGCTTTCCTCCAATTGCAAGGCCTTTTCCCTTCTTCCATACTCCCATATCCTGAACAGAAGGCTCATCAATTTTAATTTCATCTGCAACTGCCTGTAAACATTTTTTTACACCTATACTTGTTATTAAATCACCTTGGCAGTTATTTTCACCATCATTTAAAATATTCTTCATACGAAGTTCAACTGGGCTCATGTTTAATTTTTCAGCCAGTTCATTCATTAAAATCTCAATACCAAATTCGGCTTCTGGACAACCAAGCCCTCTGTATTCTGCAGCAGGAACTGCATTGGTAGCCACCGCGTAGGTATCCATTCTAAGGTTACCTCCCCATCCATATACAGGCAATGCACCTGAGGAAGATAATCTCCCACTGAAGAAAGAGTTATTTAAGCAAGCACCGATTTCCTCACAGAGATAGTAATCGTTTCCAACAATTGTTCCATCCTTTTTTGCACCGATTTTAACTTTGGCATAGCATGGCCAATTGGAAGGACCCATAGTAAATGTCTGTTGTCTTGTATATTGGAATCTGACAGTTCTCTTAACCTTTAAACACATTAATACGGTTAATAACTCCACATATGGAGTTAATCGTGAACCAAAAGAGCCACCCATATAAGGTTGAATGATACGTACCTGACTTTGCTTCATTTTCAAAATTCTACAGATACTTTGCTTAATTACACCATGTACACCAGCACCATTAGACCATAATGTAATGCCACCGTCATTATCATATCTGCATATCGCATTTGGTGTTTCCAACGGACTTGCTGTTTTTCTTCCTGTCCAGAATTCGCCTTCTACAATAACATCCGCTTCAGCCAACGCTTTGTCGACATCTCCTGCGTTCATTTTGAATGCACCAACGATATTAGGTGAAACACGGTTGGTAGCTCGATCTCCAGGACGATCCGTAAATCCGACCGGTCTTTTTTCATAATCCGGATCCACTACAGACACCGGATTCGGATCAATTGCCTCTTTATAGTTTAATACATGTGGTAGCTGCTCATATTCTACTTCAATTAATTCAAGCGCTTCTTCTGCGATTTCTTCTGTCTCGGCGCAGACTAGGGCTACGATTTGCCCTGCCCAGATTGTTCTTTCAACTGCCAAAACAGCAACCTTAGGATACTGATCCCAGTCAACTCCTGGTTCATTTCCTGTTATTATTCCTAACACACCTTCAAGATTTTCTGCCTTAGAAGTATTTAATTTTAAAATTTTTGCATGTGCATAAGGACTTTGTAGTGCCTTAATATGTGCAAGTCTTGGAAATTGATTCGGATAATCACTGGCATAAAGTCCCTTTCCAGTTACCTTGTCAAATGCATCAATTCTCTTAGCACCTTTTCCAATATAACTATTCATTTGCTTATACCTCCTCCATTATTCATCTGCTACGTTTATTTCTAACGTATGTAATCAACATTAATATTAATATCAGACCGTAACCGGTCCACTTACCGGCATCACCCCAACCTAATGATACGAATAAATTTGTAAGTGTCTGTAACACTATTGCTCCAAGAATTACTGCAAAATAATTTCCTTCGCCACCTTTTACAGATACACCTCCTACAACTACAGCTACAATACCCGGCATTAAGTAATTAGACCCCATATCCTTATATGCAGTACCAGCATTTCCAACCAGTAATATTCCAATAATACCAGCAATTGCACCACTTGCTATAAAAGCAATCATCCTTATCAACTTTATATTCAAGCCGGATAAATATGCTGTGTTTGGATTTGATCCAATTGAGAGAAGCTTTACCCCAATTTTCGTTTTATAAATGATAATAATTACAATGATACATAAAATTAATAATATAGTAACTATGTTCGGTACTATGCCAGTATATTTAGCAGCCAATTTTTTCACTATCGGAGATGGTTCGCCCGAAATATGTATTCCTGTTGTATATGCATTTATCAGCCCTTGTATGATATTTCCCATTGCAAGTGTAACTACCAAAGAAGGGAGTTTTGCATAAGATACAAGCAATCCGTTAAGTAATCCGAAAGCAGCGCCAACTCCTATTGCTATTAAAATAGCTATCAGTAAATTTTGGTTTTTCCCATCCATAATTCTTGTTGAAAATATAGCCGCTAATGTGGCAATCCAGCCTACGGATAAATCCATATCCCCACCAGTGCTGATGACAATCATCTCACAAAGGCCAAATAATGAGATAAAGGTTGCAAGTTTAATTGTAATTAAAACTTGATTTACGGATAGAAAACTCCCCGGATCTGCACCTTTTACTCCAACCATAATAAGTTCTCCTACGACAAATGTAAGTACGATTAATAATAGGGCAATAAATGTTTTTTTATATTTTAGTAATATATTTTTGCTATTCATCATTAATTTACCTCCCTAAGCAAATTGCGTTTTTCTGCATAAGAATAAATCGCTGATGCCGAGATTGCTATTATTATAATAACTCCACTTACAAAGGACTGCCATGCACTTGGTACATTAATATAATAAATAATTTTACTAACAAGGCTCATAATAATTGCACCTACAATTGCCATAAATACGTTACCTTTACCACCGCTTAATGCAACTCCACCAACAACTGCTGCTGCAACAGTCTGCAATGTTAACGTTTCTCCGATATTTGCACTGCCTGCACCATTTTGACCTGCAAAATATAGAGCTGCCATCATTATGAAAAGTGAGTTAATGACATAAGCTTTTATATGTACCTTGGTAGTACTTATTCCGCTATAATATGCATTATCATCATGACTGCCTACAGCATATATGTATCTTCCCAGTTTTTTTTTGCCTATGAAAAACCAAATGGTGCATGCAAGTAAAATCATTATTACAGATGGAGCAAGCACAGAGCCAATTGTCTTAATCCACTGTGCACAACCTTTTACTGCTGAAAAATCATAGAATATCTTAAACCAATTTACTATTTCACCGCCAGGAGTCGGGGTAATAAATAAAGCCAACCCAAGCCATATATAAGATGTTGCATAGGTAGCTATAATAGCCGGCAATCTTAGATATCCTACTAAAAAGCCATTTGCCAATCCCACTGCTAAGGATAACAATATGCAAACTAAAATTGCAATAACTCCAGTGTATGGAGAGTCAGCTTTCATAATTTTGGTCATAGCGCATAGCATTAATGCCATAGCATTACCGCATGACATATCTAACCCACCTGATACAATAACTATTGCCTGCCCCATGGATAATAAAATCAGAGGTAAAAATGCATTGATATTACTTACAATTACTCTTCTTGTAAAAAATCCATTTTGCAAAAGTGACATTCCCACTAACATTAATAACAATATGATGATAGTAGAAAATTCCTGTTTTGAGGTAAAAAACTTTAATTTATTATAAAGCTTTTGCTTCATCCCAGCTCACCTCCCTCATCTTTTACATGCAAGGATGCTGCCACAATATTTCGGTCGTTAATTTCATTTTTATTTAATTCTTTTACTACTTTTCCTTCGAACATAATTAATAGTCTGTCACAATAATCAATAAGTTCATTGTTATCGCTAGCATATAAGATTGCACTCATACTTTTTTCATTTACAAGCTTCATAATATAGTCATACAATTCTTTTTTCGCTGCAATATCAATTCCTTTTGCGGGATCTGAAAGAAGTAAAACCTTTACATCAAAGGGAAGCCATTTACCTACTACTATTTTTTGCTGATTACCACCGGATAAAGTTAAAACAACCGTATCAATGCTATCTGTTTTGATAGATAGTTCTTTTACTATCTGCCTTGCTTCATCCCGATATTTTTTCCTTGGTATAAATAGTGGTTGCTTATGACCCATTTTTGAATAAAGCATATTTTGATACAATGAGCAATTCATAAACAGTCCTTCTTTTTGCCTATCTCCAGGAACTAGATAAATTCCATTTCTAATCATAGTAGAAACTTTATTCAATTTAATTTCCTGCCCATCAAGAATCGCTTTTTGCTTAATATCATTATAATATCCTGCTAATGCCAACATTAATTCCGTCTGACCTTGACCTGCTAAACCACCAATTCCAAGAATTTCGCCTTTTCTCAGTTTTAAATCAATGCCGTTCAATTCTTTTCCATGCTTTAAATCATGCAATTCTAAAATACAAACATCTTTAATGTCTTTATATACCTTTTTAGTACTATTGAAATCACTAGAACCAGTTAGGAGTGATAAAATGGTTTTTTTATCTTTTCCTTCCTTTTCAAAATCTATTGTGCCTACGTCCTCACCATTACGAAAAACGATTATATCATCGCAAATTTCTAAAACTTCATCTAAACGGTGAGATGTAAATATCATTCCAACACCCTTAGAAGCTAATTTTCTCATATACTTGAACAAGTTTTTGACTTCTTCCCGCTCTAATGCAGCCGTAGGTTCGTCTAAAAACAGAAGCCTGGGATTAGATACAAGAGCTTTTGCAATTTCAACAATCTGTTGTTGTGCTGAATTTAAGTTTCTTACTTTCTGGTTTATATTAATTCTAGGATTTAACTCATCCAAAATACTTTTTGAAACTGACATTGCATTCTCTGTATCAAGAAAAACTTTCTTTTTACTCTCATTACCCAGTACAATGTTTTGCCAAACAGTTAAGTCTGGAATAAGACTAAGATTTTGAAACACCATAGCAATACCATTCTGTTTTGATTCACTTGGACTGCTAAAGTTAATTTCTTTCTTATCATATATGATAGTACCTTCATCTTTTTTGTATATTCCACTGATAATTTTAGAAATTGTACTTTTTCCTGAACCATTGGCCCCTAACAATCCTGTAATTTTACCGCAATTACATGTTAAGTTACCATTTTTCAGTGCAGTAACTCCGCCAAAGCTTTTTTTTATTCCTTTAGCCTCTAAAAGAGCCATATCAGAAACCGCTCCTCTCTATTATAGACTCTCGATATTACGAGACTCAATTAAGTAGACTTTCTTTTCTTATTTTCTTTTTACACTTTTTTAATAATGAAATACTTCAGTACAGTTTTATAGGTGTTAACAAATCCTACTAAGTAAATATTGTATAGGTGCCCGCATTTGTCGGGCACCTATTACTATTTATTTGAATAATTTTAAAGCTTGATCTTCAGTCAAATATTCCGAATATAGCCAGTCATCAGCCTTATCAGCAATCATTGTTTGTAATTCGTCAAGGTTGTCTTGGGTATACCATGCATTTACAGGATAATAATATCCATTTCCAAAGTGACCACCAATGACACCATCTTTAAATTCTTTACCTTCTGATACATTTACAGCAAGACGAAGGGCGGAAGCTGCAATTCCCGGAGGATTTGGCTGCGTGCAGAATTTAATTTCAGTGCCTTTCTCTTTTAATTCAACAACTTCTTTAATAAATTGGGTCCCTAATTCACCAAACATAACTTTAGGAACTTTATTTAAATCCATAAATGCAGAAAGTACACCAGCAGCCATAGAATCCTGTGTGAATACTGCATCTACATTAACACCGCTGCCAAGAATTTGAGTCGTGGCTTCCTTTGCAACCTGATTATCCCAGCCGCCGGTAGTGTCGGCTATTAAATCTATATCTGGATAGTCTTTTAATGTATCATATGTGCCATTAATTCTATCATTGTTTGCAGGATGACCATCACCACCATAAATCTGGATTGCTGTTCCTGAACCAAGTTCATTACAGATCCATTCAGCAGCTTTTTTACTCCAATTATAATGATCGATGGAAACACATAATACACCATCAACATCTACTTCACAGTCAAGAACAACAACTTGTTTTCCAGCTGCTACTGCCTCAGCCAAAACACCATTTAAGTCAGTTGGGCTGTTTGGGTTTACCATAATAACATCAATATCAGAGTCATTAATAAAATCACGAATTATATTAGCCTGTTCGCTTGCATCCCAATTAGTAACGTTATTAACAATCTTGTAATCCTTTAAACGTCCTGCTGCTTTGTACTCATCTGCAACTGTTTTAAAATCATTTTCCAAAATAGTACGGAATGCAGTGCCAGATGCACCAGTTGAAAAACCAATAGTTAATTCGCCAATGTTTTCTGTTGCAGCCTTTGTAGGTTCCTTTGCATTAGTATTATCTGTGTTACCCGTTGCAGTTCCCTCTGTTTCCTTGGTTGTGCTGCTACCGCAACCTGTAAGCAGGGAACATACCATAACCATGCTTAATAGTAGTATTAATACCTTCTTCATTTTTATAAACCGCCTTTCTGCGAAAGGCACCGATGGGGTTATGAAACATTTCTAAATTCATCTACCTTTCGTTCTTTTTTTGTGTTATTCTCCTCTTGTAGGCAGCTGGCATACTACAGAACCTGAGGAGGTGAGTGGCGAGGCTGTATAGCGGCAA
>CALDJN010000185.1 GCA_937901695.1 uncultured Anaerocolumna sp. | reverse complement strand
TTAACATATGCTTTTTTTTATCATACAGCTGATCCAATGATCTTATGTAATTTTCCCATCTTTTTTCGTCCGTTTCTTCTACATAAAGTAAGTCTTGACCAGTAATTATCTTTTCACTGATTCCGGTTTTCTCACTAACTCTCTTTAATAATCTACTGTCTATAGCCCGTCCTTTTTGTATATCGTAATATACATTATTATTTACACCAAGTGCTTCATTAAACTCTCCTGCTTTATTCTCCCAATTCCATGCCTGCTTAATCAATAACCAATTAGCTCTTCTTTTATCTTTGCTTTCCATTATGCACTACTTGCTCCTCTCCGCTCCATAATAATCTTCTATGCTAATTTCTGATGAAATAACAAAATTCTTATTTATTTTAGGCAATTACCTATTATAATGCTTCCCTGCCGATTCCAATATTAAATTCATTTATCCTTGCCGACAAATCTTTTTAACTAGTATCCTAATTGTAACACTTTTCAACATGAAAATAAATTGCTTTAATAATAAGAAGAAACACTACCTGTATAGCACAGATTAAATACTATGTATTGCCATATACGGCTTCTTTTCATGTTCCCCATGCTGATCAATCAAGAAAAAAAACTTTAGATATCTTAGTCTGCTTTTTACTATTTACCTAATATCCCCTATACCCCTACCCATTTATTTTTTCTGAAAACCCCTATTTTCCACACTTTCTCCCCGAAAAAACCATACCTACACCTTAAATTTTTAAATTCAGTTATTAATAACTTATTTACCATCTTTTAAGTTATCTTTTCCACCCCTAAATTCTTCACCTTTCCACTACTCCATGCTTTCCCCCATAATTTCTATAAGCTAATAAACCTTTTCTTTCCCCTATCTGCCTATGCTGTCACCTGTAATCTCTAAAAACCGATCCTTCACGATAGCATTCCATATAGAATTATTATGTTGAAATCTTTTTTTCACCAGCTTTGGTTTTGTCTTAAATCTATACAGAATAATACCGATCTGCTAACACCTCAAGTATCTGCACATTACCCTATGCTCTTGCTGTTTCTATACTGCTTTCCATAAATTATCCAAGATGATATTCTGTTTTCACCAGCTTAATCTCTGTCCTAAATCATCCTTTATAATCCCATCTATTTTTACATCCTTGACTGTCCTACCAGAAACATCCTTTCTTACTTTACCTGTATATCAGAAAAGACCTTTCTTTGATTCCATTGAAATGCTTATAGAAATACCCCTTCTGCCCTAACTCCTCTGAATGCCCTAAAGTAAAACTCCTTTTCTACTTTTCCTGTATACTCTAAACATCCTTTCTTACTCTACCCTAACTATATGTAACTTCTTTAGACTCTTTCTTTACCACAGGTTCCGGCTGTATATCTATTTTTTCAACTTGTTATCAGACTGTTATCATTTTCAAAGCCGAATCTACTTTTTGATAGTTCTTAAAACGTATGCTATAAATGCTTCCATCCTAATGAAGCACATTACTCATAACCCATCCATACTTTGAAATGCTGTATTTTAAAGCAATTACAGAATACTAAAAAAGCTGACATCTTGTATTTAAAATCAAACTTCTGCCTTGAAAAGCAGAACCAAAAAGCATACACCCTACACGATCCTTTTCCATAAAAAAAGCCGGAAACATATTTCTATGCCCCAGCTTTTATCACTTGCTATGTTTTATAACTTTAGGTAGCATTTCCTAAAATTCAACCTTTTCCTTCGCTGTATCACTCTTTTGACTGCTTTCTTTCCTATCAAAAGATTTGAATTCCATTGTGGCAGGTTGAAACTCCCAATAAACTCCATTCAGATATGCATATAATTCTGTTGCTGTTCTCTGCAGCCTTGCTTGTATCTGCCTTTTATCAAATCCAAAACTATAAACCCTTTGCGACCCTCTATTATAATGTACGATTTCACTTTCTTTCATGGTTTCCCCATAAACATAAATTTTAGTCCCCTCAAATGCTACAAGCTTATACAACCCTAAGTGAAACTCTGGTGGTTCTTGAAAGGATGCCAAAATCATGTATCGATTTACCATTCTTATATATCGTTTATCAATAGCGACTACCACTTTCTTATCCTCTGTCAATTTTTTTATTTCCAGCACCGTCCCTATTTCCGCTTCAGAACTCTCCTTTAGCTTTTTGCTGATCTTTTTACTGTCCTCTGTATAGTAGATCTTTCCATTTGTTTTATTCTTTATATAGTAAAGCTTCTTTTCTGATCCATAAGGCAATACCGGCTTTTTCTTTGTTTGAATGGTAATCTTTTTGTCACTTAAACCTACCACAGGATACATCCGTGCCCCACCATCACTATTACTGCTATTATAAATGCTATAGTTTCCATCTGGTATGCCGGCTATTACTGCCAGCCTGGGTACCTTATTGAATTTAGATAATGGAAGATGCCCTATCCGGATTCGATTGGATCCCCCATACATTTTTTTAAAATGCTTAGAAACAGCATCTGCATCCCCAGTATCTATCGTGATTTTACCGATTACTATATCATGTAGATATTGAAGTCTCTTAGCATCCCTATAAGAAAATCCAAGAGAAGAAAGTATCGAAGGTGTCACTTTTCCATAATTAACAAGGATGTTTTTCAGTAATTCAAGTTCTTCTATACGAAATCCCAAGCATAATAATATATTTCTGTTTGCGTCAATCTCATAAATACTGTTACCCATAATAAACCTGCTCCCTTCCTGTTTTTATTCTTTCTTATAAACCAAGTCCAAAAGGGAGCCTTTGTAATTATTTTTTACTATGGATCCCCCTACCACCCACTACCTCATATCCATACACCTAAATATCTACATTCCCCATTCAATACAACAGCAAACATTTGTTCCTGCTTATTTCTATCCTTCCGAACTCCCTCGACTGCATACCCCAAAACTTCATACTGTTCATCCAAGTTTTTCATCTAAGTAATCCAACTTTCTTCTTCAGTAAAATAAAATTTCCCTGGGTGCCACCAATTACTAACCTCATTTCCATCCTTTTCATAACTGTTGGAAATCTGCCTGCCTGCTTACCATTTTTCCTCTTTGTAACCCCGAAAGCGCCTACCAAATTAAAAGATATCTGCATAACCAATGGAAAAGAACTGTACCAGTTACCTCTAGGAATATTTTAAGAAACGTTATACCCACCTGTAAAATAAGCCTTTAAACCCACCTACTTCTTAAAAGGAAATCAATTCATCATCAACGTCAGCATTGACCTCTGGCTTCACTTCTTTACTGCTATTATTCTCCTTCTGATAGTCATCACGATACCTATAATACGTTGCCCTGCTCAAATTATGCTTTCTCATAAGTTCACATGGACGAAGTTTACCTTCCAGTACCAGTTTATAATCTTTTTCAAATATATCTTTAGCTAAGGCTCTCGGTCTGCCCATGACCTCATCCCACTTGCCACTTGCTCTCAATGCTTCGTATCCCTCACGCTGTCTCTTAACCCTTTTATGCATCTCCCCCTCCGCAAGACTTGCATATAGTTCTATCAGCATATTATTGATTGTTTCCATCATCATTTTAGCCATGTCATTACCCATACTGTTCATGTCAACTAAAGTTGTAGGAAGTTCCAAAATCATCACTCGTATATGATTATCCTTGAAGTAACGTAATTCTTTTAAAGTATCTTCCTTGTTTCTTCCAAGCCTGTCTACTTCAGTTATGATTAAAACATCCCCTTCCTCAAGTACCTCTTGACGTAGTAATTGATAACTTGGACGGTTAAAATTCTTTCCAGTCTGCTGATCCGTATAAACCTTATTCCTATGCAGCTTAATTCCATTCGTGTCACAATATTTCGTTATCTCGTTAATGCCTCTGTCCAGTTTCTGTTCCTCTGTGCTTGTTCGGTGATAACCAACGTATTTCATAATATCCCAACTTTCTTTTTTACTTTAAATACATTCATTTATCATCCGAACGTCCCAAAACAGGTACACTTCCACTGATAATACTCATAACCCTCTACATAAATATTTCAAAGCTAACTTCCTTTACTTTTGACTACGACATTTCCCATATAACAGCAAGTATACTTTTTGAGGTACATCCAGAAAACCCCATCTACAGATTGTCCTAATCTACTCCATTTAGTGGTAACAGTGGTAACACACTGCTTCTCTCTACCCCCATAAACGTAAAAAACAGGCGATACCTGTTATAGTACCGCCTGATAAAAGGAAGTTATGTTGATCCGAATTGCTCCTAGATTTTTTCAATTTTATTCGTTGCTCTGCTATACTTATAAACACTATCACTAAGAATGTCATCCATATCTAGCACCTGCATATTTACGTCCATTACCATCTCTTTCAAGGAATCAATATTGCACCCATACCCATCATCTAAGACCAAGATAACCTCATGCAAGCTAGAGGGCAGTATAAAAAGGTCTGCACCCATAGTATCAGCGAACTCTTTTATAATATCGGGGTATAGCATTGCTGTTGCCCCATAAACACCTATGTTATTGCTTAAGACATATATGATACCTCTACCTTTTTCCGGAGCAGTAGTATCAAATAGCTCTGCATATTCATCGCTGTCCATTTCCTCGGATGCTACCATACTGGTAATTACTTCATTTATATTTCTAATGCTCATGGGAAAATATGTCGTATTATTCAAAAGTGCACTTTTAAAAAGAGTATCTATATCAATATCAAAGCTACGAAATAATTCATTATTGATCCGATAGGATTGTATCCCTTTCCTGCCCACTAATACATGGAAGGTTATTGCTAAATCCCCATAAACCCTTTTATGAGGTACACCCTGTAATAACTCCTTGTTCTTATCATAATTAACCAGTCGCAATATTACATTCTTCCTGATACTCTGCCAACGAAAATCATCTTTAATCACTGGCAACCTTGTATTAGAATTCCTATAAACCTGTAGAATATCTAAAATAATGCTTTCAATATCCCGTCCATCCACATACTCTTTATAGTAATCATTTATATAAATGATCGGTGCAACATTACTGTTTGCACACCGGATATATAACCCCATTAAACGAAGGCCATTATTCTTTATGACATTGATTAACCTAACATTATATAGGCAACCCAGTTCCTCACCAATCCTTTTCTCCAATGCTTTACCAAATCTTCTCATATCTAATATATCAACCATAATCTTTTCCTTTCTTATAAAAAAGTTGGGAGCCATCATCTTAACGATAATGACTCCTATCAATAGGGTATTCATATTTAGTTACTTGCCAATCGCTCATACATATTGTTTAAGGTTTCTTTTAACTGCTTTAATTCACTGATTGCCTTGTAATCTTCCTCTTGCATATCACAAACACTGATGGTTGCCACCTTTTCCAGATTGTTTCTCGTAACCTCAATGAACTTAATCAATCGATTGGTAAGACCGGTTCCCATTCCTATGCTGTAAGAACCTCTTTCCAATGAAATCAGACTTCCACAAGATGTTAAATTCCTTAATACATTGATTACAACAGCTTCAGAGAATGTCTTACCAGAACGCTCTGTAATATAAGCTACTATTTCCTTTTTCTTATGACTCTTTCCATCTTTAAGCATCTCAAGAATATAATATCTAACTTCTTCTGAAGCCGAACGGAACACCGTAGGAATAGTTTCTTTATTCTCTACGTTTATTTCTACATCTACCGGCTCTAAGCTGTTACATTCTGCTGTTGCTTCTGAAACATCCTCTTGCTGAATTTCCTCTTCCCCGGCATTTACAGGAACGACTTCCTTATCCTCAATGCTACCTGGTAAACTCTCATTGGAATCCTGAGTTTCTTCCTTTGTATCATTACTTACATCTTCCACGTTTATTCCTACATCTACCGGCTCTAGGCTGTTACATTCTGCTGTTTCTGCTGAAATATCCTCATGCTTAGTTTCCTCAACAACAGTATCCAGTAAACCATTATGTTCCTCTGCCACTACTGCAGACCCTTCCTCTTTTATCACATCTGCCACAACAACTTCCTCTGGTACCATATCCTTTACTTCCTCTGCCTTTACCTTTTTTCTTGCCATCATTAATCTTCCTTTCACGTTCTAATATTTTCAACTTGATTACATTAATACTATAACGCTGTGGCTATTGGCTGTCTGTGGTGATACTGCAAGGTATTTTATTATGAAATTGTATGATATGCCAGACTTTATAAACGATTTATACTATTTCTCCTTCAGCCTATTATATATCGTCTGTCTGCTACACCCCATTACAGTAGCAGTTAAACCCTTATCACCATTACACCTTTTTAATGTTTCTATTACTTCCTCTTTTGTTATATAATCTTTTCTGGCTATCGGTTTCTTTTTCATATCATTATAATGCATTCCTATGTTTGTAACTTTTTCATTTGCTCCCGCTAATTTCATTTTAAGCTCTCTATTCATTTTATTAGTTTCTTCTAATTGCATAAGTAATTCATATATAAATTCTATCGTATCAATATCGCAATCTAACCTGTTGTGACCCAACGCCAATGATAACCTGCGGAAATCCTCACGCCCTATCCTCCTTTTCATACTGCATTCTTTTATATTGCTAACTGATTGTTCAAATATCATATAAGTCCCTCCTTTAGCCTAAAATATAAATTTTTTACTATACTTATATATTAAATTAATGCTTAATTCTAGGAACATAACTTATATAAACTGCCTTAATAATTTCAGAGTTTGTATTATGATACACTCACATGCATTTAATACCTCCAAAGCATATTGTAAAATCCAAAATATAAAATTTTTACTTTAAATCAGTAAGCCTTCTATCTTTTCTATTCACGTACTTCCATTGTTTCCATACAGTTTCCACAGATTATAAATACCTCCTTGGTTGCCCTTACTGACA
>CALDJN010000184.1 GCA_937901695.1 uncultured Anaerocolumna sp. | reverse complement strand
CATGTACAAAATAGATACACTGGACTAATAAAAATGCTAGTTTATTAAAGAATATAGCCAAAATAATAATAATAATAATAATAATAAAAATTTGTATTACAGCTTGAAAACATTATTAATAAAGCAAAACTAGCTTTTTGATGAAACAAAAACCTGTCATTCTGAGCCCAAGGGGCGAAGAATCCCATCCCAAAGTTAGATTCTGAGAGCAAATTCAGCAAAGCTAGCTTTTTGATAAAACAAAAAATGTCATTCTGAGAGCAAATTCAGCTTGCTGAATTTGGCTCGAAGAATCTCATTTCAAAGTTAGATTCTTCAAGCTTATAATTCGACTTCGTTGATTTTTTGCTCAGAATGACACGCTTTCATAGCAATGACAGGTTTCTATTTTGCACCAGCCCCTTACGGCTCCATTATTCTCTTTTTACACCTATCCCCAAAGAAGGTTTTCATATAATCTAACATAATTCCTTATGGTTTCATTCCAGCTGTATTCTTTTTCAATACTATTGCTGTCATTCATTAAATCCCAAACTTGATTTTTCCTATCCAGTGCTTCCAATATTGCATTCTTGATTTCCTCCTGGTTTTTGGGATTCACCAGTAAGGCTTTGTCACCTACTGTTTCTAAAAAAGGCTGGATATTACTGCATATGGTTGGGATTCCACAGTTTATAGCCTCAATGGCAGTCATTGGGAAACCTTCGTAGTCCGAAAGGTTTACAAAACACCTTGATGCATTATAAAAATATGACATATATTTATAATCAACAATTCCAACAAATATCAAATCATCTTCTATTTTCAGATATTTTGCCAAGTCTTTTAATATGGAATAATGTTCTTGCCTCTTACCTTCGATTTTACCGGCAATTACAAGTTTTAAACCTTTGTTATTCTTTTTTATATCACTAAAAACCCGTAATAAAGTTACAAGGTTTTTTCGGATATGAATACTACCGGCATAAAAAATAATGTCACCCTGAATATGATATTGATTTTTAATAAATTCCCTGCAATTTTCTTTGTCCAAAGGTCTGAATTGATTTGAACAGCCCGGGTATATAACATCAATTTTATCATCGGGAACGCCTAAAACATTCATAAGCTGATTCTTTATAGAACCTGAAACCGCAATAATCTTGTCTGCTTTTTCTGCTGCCTTCGGTAAAGTAAGTTGAAACCTTCTTAAATATTTATCATCTACCATTTCAGGATTTGTAAATGCAATTACATCATGAATTGTCATAACATATTTACAGGTACCTTTTTCTCCTTCTAAAGGAATGCTTAAGCCATTATTGGGGGAATGAAATAAATTAATGCCGTTACCGGTAAGGTACTCCAGGATAGCTTTTGAATTGTCACTTTCATTCCTTCTCATCAGAGGAAGAAAATCCACATTCCTTCTATTTTCCCACTGATTTATAGGAGATGACTCGTCCCATATTAAATGATAGTCAGGCTGGGGATAGATACAAAACAGGTTTTGGAGTAATTCATAGGTATATGTGTATAAGCCCGTCCCAGGTAATTTTGCAGTACCTATACCGTCAATGCATATTTTCATCCCTTCATCCCTTTCATAAATATTCAGAGTCCAGACTTATGTCGCCATCAGCTGTCATATCTGCCTTTCCAGATTGAATTTGCTGCTTTGCCGGAAGTTCATTCCTATATTGAACATCAATTACATTTAAATAATAACTGTAAATATTTTTTTTATCCAACAGATGAAAGTAAGCATCTGCTATAAAAATTCCAATATTCTCAATACTTGCATTTTGCGGTAAATCAATAAATGTATTAAATGGTCTTTCAATATTTAATATCCGGGCTTCTCCTCCCCCTTCCTTATCCGTATAAACTATCTTCAGCTCCTTTACCCCATCAAGAATAGTTAATTTGCCCATAGGCGTATTCAACATTCTATTGGATTTTATTCTCCAATTTATAACAATCTGATAAATCGATTCTATCGCTACATCTGGTTCCGGTATAAATATGTTTTCTTGATCGGAATATTTTATTATCTCCCCTCGATTTATATAGGGAAGTTCATATTCAGGTGTTATACCGATAATATCAATAAAATTTCTTACAATTCCCACAAAAACCTCCCCCTTTTGCCCGTATTACTACGCTGCTACATGTATGAAATAATTTCATCAAATCGAATATTTCACTTGCTGGCAGGCAGGTTTTGCCCACAAGCAGTTTTATACACTTACGCTACTTTTCATAACCTCATTGCCACTACATGGCATTTCAGCAGGAACATAGAACTCCTGCTGAAACAGGCAAGTCCTACACCCGTATACGGTGGTGGAGGTTACTCCTATCTATAAAGTAGGAGAACAAAAACTGAAATGATTTTGTTCCATGGTTGCCCCTGTCTATAAAGTAGGAGTTATCCCAACTTACAGAAGTAAGGTACTTCCCTGATGAGGTTAAAATAATACTCCTAAATTAGGCAGATTATTTATTCATAAATCACCTTACTCTTGGTCTGTAATTTATCTTAATATCAGTAGCAGTAGTATTCGTAATCTGTTTCTTACAGAAATTCTTTAATGATATTGAATAAATGTTACAATATCCCAATTCATCAGAGACATAGTAAACCTTATCGGAATCTGCACTCCAGACCAAGTCACTGACCTTTGTTACAGAAATATTTTGCGTAATATTGATAATGCACTTATTTTTAAATTCGTATAGGTAAACATCATCCATATCATTATTGCTCTTCTTCCCAATCAAAGCCGCATATTGTCCACAGGGAGAAACCTTAACGAACTTTTTTATGTAAACTTCCGAATCTTCCAGTATGCTTACCCTATCTAAAGTATTAATATCAATGACATATATTTCATCCTGGGCAATCCCTTTCCCTGATATGTAAATAAGCTTATCTTTATATAACCAGTCAAAATTCTTAACATAACCACAGTATGTCAGCTGTTTGCTATTACCCCCTGTAATGTCTGAGCTCCAAATGTTTATCATATTGTTCGCTGACGTAAAGTAAGCTATCCTCTTTCCATCGGGTGAGCCTTCTGGCTGAAAACTTTTAATTAAACCGTTTCCCTGGGTAATTTGTTCGCACTTTAAACTTTCTAAATCAAAGGAATAGATTTCTTTATTCTTGTTCTTAATTCCCGAAAATATGATTTTCCTTCCATCCCTTAACCAGCAGAAACTGCTAATTGCTTCAAACACATTATCTTTGAGAAATGTCCTTTTTAACAGAGTTTTTATATTGATTATGCATAATAGGTATTTTCCGGATTGCTTAGACAGGCAGGCTATTTCCTGTCCATTAGGTGACCATTTTGGCTTAATAGGCATAACATTTTCACCCCGGTTTATTTGCCTTCTATACAATCCATTCTCATGTGCCATAAACAAGCCTCTCTCTGTTTTGCTATCCTGCTCTATGTAGCATATCTCATAACAGGGGATATAGATAAACTCAAGGCATGCAATAATGCTTGTATCCATCATGCGCTCATTAATTTTTATGGTAAATACATCTTCCACCGTTATCTTTGGCTGTAGGCATTTATTTCTAAGCAGGGTTTCAATGGGAGTTCCTTCTATTTGTTCCGGTACTGCAACAGATATATTTATATATTGCTGCTCTTCCATTCCATGTATAGATTGACTAGCAATATCCCCAGTATACAGTATCTTCCGGTTTATCTTTAATGCAGCAACAATCTTCTTACCGGTAAGATTCTGCCCTTCCTTTGACCTGCCTCTCAAAGTGTTAATGACCTTCATAGAAATAATTTCAGGATTAATAATTGTAGTATTAACCTGTTGTATGTCTGGTTTTTCCACAGGTATATTTATCCTCTGCCTGGTAACAATTTGAGTGAAATATCTTTCATTTATATTGGCTTTACGGTACTTGGACAGTTCAAATCGCTGTAATAAGCTTTTGCAATTATCATTAGAAGGCTTTTCATATAAGTATTGTGACGGTGAAACCCCATTGATTAAAAGTATAACGCTTATGAAGATATTTCTTTTACTAATCTGCCTTATATCTGCATCTTCAATGTAGGGGGTAACAATGACAGGGGTAATACAGTCCGTATTATGGTCAATTACAATATCATCTGAAAAAAGCTCTTTAAATTCTATAGAATATAAAGGCTGGTCTTCCTTACCCATTACATATTCCAGTTTATAAAACAATATTCCCCGTACAAGAATTTTCTTTCCCGATAAAGCCTGCCCTTCATTTGATTTTGATATGGGAGTAGTAATTATCTGAGTTTCCTTTATTTCTGCCCTTACCGTTACACTTAGTATCTGTCCCACTTCCGGAAGATGCGCGGGAATGCTGATATTTTTCTGGATTTGCAGTTGTTTAAAATCTCCAGCCTCTAATAGAGTCGTGTCATCTATTCCTATCACCTGGATAAAGTAATCATTCAAATATTTCATCACACATCCTCCTATAGCACTGTTCATGTTTTAGCAGCCGATTTATCAACTGCCATTCCCATGTCCCAATTCTGCTATTTTAATTATATGCACCATTACAGCAGGATTATTCTTAGGAAAGTCTTTCATTGGAAATAGGCATCCGGTATGGCGATACGAAAACTTTACCTATTGTTTCAAAATTCGATATTTTGTAACAATTTTCTTCCTATTTCATATATTATCAATGTACGAATCATTATCTTAATAAAAAATAAGGAAGGTGTATTAGGGGCTATTACAAAATTCGCAACAGCCCCGGCAATTTGTGCTGATGCACAAATCGCTATCGTTATTAAAAAGGCGCTAAAGCGCCAGAATCGAGGTTATTATGGCAAGTAACGCATCCGCAGGCTATACCCAACTGGAAGGCAAGGGTAATTATGATTGTGGTCAGGATTACCAAAGAGAAATATGCGACAATATTAAAGGAAATGCCATTGAAGTCGAAGTCAAACCAAAAGATTGTGAAATTAGGGCTGATATTATTGTAGCGAAAGAACGCTGTGTAAGATTATGGGGACAGGTTAAAGACTGTGAAGGAAAACCTGTAAAAGATGCATTAGTAAAGCTTTTGAAGCCCATTTGGAAATATGGCAGGATTGAATTCATCGGAATTGCACACACCATGACCGATTGTCTTGGTTTCTACCAGTTTGATCTTTGTACGGAAGAAGAAAATACCAAGTTCAGAGTAATTGTTGGTAAAGCAACAAAAGGTAATGAAAGAATTATTACTACAGGTAGTCATTGCAATCCTTGCAAAGATTTAGAAGATTCCTTCGAAAATTAAACTTTAATGTGACTATTTGTTCGCAGCAAATCCAGCAAGTCTGGTTATTATACCTTTTGCGACTGGCTCACTTCTGGTAAATACCAGCAACAAATATGAGAAAAGGAGATAGATAACATGAAATCAATTTCAACTTCAAATGTATGTAATTGTGATGTTGGGCTAATTGATATAACAGGACTTTGTACACCAGGTAATGTTACTGAGATTATAAGCAGCACTCCCTTTTGGCAGCAGCAAACTATCATAGAAAATCTCAGTATACCTGAGAAAAAACCTGATGTGGAACAGATTAATTCCATCAATATAGCAGTAGAAATTCTAAAGCAGACTGTAATCAAAACCCCCAGATCATTTACCAACACTACACCACCTGTGGCTGTACCAAGTTTAGAGGGTAAGCTTCTAACTGGCAGAAAGCTGGTAATCGAAGGTGAAATATGCCAAAAGATACTATATACCGCTGATGAACCTACACAATCCGTACACTCCGTAGATTTCTATATACCATTTTCATCCTATATTGTTATTCCAAGAGAAATCACCATTACGGATGCTAACGGAAATCCTGTTACTGTAGATACTTTGAATGTTAACTTTACGGTTGGAGCATGTGTAGAAAACGTATTTGCTTGTTTAGAAGATGTCAGAACCATCTTTAAACAAGTAGTAATGTTACTATATGCTGTACCGACAAATGTATAAATAAGGAGGATGAAATCTATGTTCCAATGTGATTATACCAATAAAACAACATTTCGATTTAACTCCAGATTAAAGAATCAATGCACTGGTATAAATTCATCCGGGGGTTGTCTTCAAAATAATATCGAGAGAACATTGGGATGTTCTAATGTAATCGGTAATGAATGGGTTCAATTCTTCATTTCTGAAATCGTAGATGTACCAGTTGAAAAACCGGATATTGAGGAAATCGTTGGAGTTAACTCCTGTGTTGAGATAATCTCCCAAAAGGTGATAAGAACACCTCAGGTAACCGGTTTTACATTGCCTAATGGTACTGTTGTGCCGGGTCAGAGTATACCAAATGCAGAATGTACAAATCTAACAGGTAAGAAGCTTATCATAGAGGGATTCTTAAAGGAAAAGGTTTTATATACCGCTTTAAATACAACCCAATCCTTGCATTCGGCTTCTTTCTCCGTTCCGTTTTCTG
>CALDJN010000183.1 GCA_937901695.1 uncultured Anaerocolumna sp. | reverse complement strand
TTCAGAAAATATATGACGAACATAAAGAAAATACCTTAAAAAAGGCAGAGGCTGCTTATCTTGCAGAATCTGAGAATTTAGTACGTGAGAAAAACCGTATGCTATCAAGTGAGGCTATAAAAACAAAGAGGAAAATTAGTGAACAGTCTTCAGAATTAATAGATAAGCTATTTCAAGATATTGCTTTAAAATTAGAAAAATACATGAAAACACCTGAGTATTTTGATTTGTTATCTACTCAGATTTCCAAAGCAAAAACATTTGCAAGAGAAGATGAAATTATCATCTATATTAATCCTTCTGATGAAGGATTGAAACAACTTTTAGAAGAGAAAACAAATGCAAAACTTACCGTAAGTACAAGAGATTTTATAGGTGGAACCAGAGCAGTTATTCATTCTAAAAACATATTAATTGATAATTCCTTTATGACTAAACTTTCAGAAGCGAAAAGTTCTTTTTCCTTCTAAGAATTATTAACATAGCTCGAATTTTAAGCTAAGAAAGGGGAGTTTTCTCCATTATGAATATAACAGGAAAAATATCCGGCATAAATGGACCAGTTATTTACCTATCTGGTAACCTTGGATTTAAGATGGGCGAAATGGTTTTAGTAGGTAAAGATCATTTAGTTGGTGAAGTAATTGCTTTAACCAAATTAAAGACTACAATCCAGGTTTATGAAGAAACAACAGGTCTAAAGCCGGGACAGGAAGTAATATCAACCGGAGCAGCCATATCCGTTACTTTGGCACCCGGCATTATTGGTAATATATTCGATGGTATTGAGAGACCATTAAAAGAAATCTCCAAACGGTCAGGAGCTTTTATATCCAGAGGTGTTAGTGTTGAATCTTTGGATACCGGCAAATTGTGGGATGTACACATTACTGTCAAAGAAGGAGATAGAATCTATGGAGGTACCATAATTGCTGAAGTCCAGGAAACCAAAGCAATTCTACATAAATCCATGGTTTCCCCTGACGTATCCGGTATTGTTACAAAAGTAGTTCCAGATGGTAAATATACTATTTCAGACACTATCGTTACCATAAAAGATAACAACGGTGAAGAAAAGAATTTAACTTTAACGCAAAAATGGCCAATTCGTATACCAAGACCAGTTAATAAAAGATTTCCGGCGGACAGACCTTTAATTACGGGACAACGTATTATCGATACCCTTTTCCCAATTGCTAAGGGAGGTACGGCTGCCATTCCAGGCGGTTTTGGTACAGGAAAAACAATGACACAGCATCAGCTGGCAAAATGGTCAGATGCAGATATTATTGTTTATATAGGCTGCGGAGAACGTGGAAACGAGATGACTGAAGTTCTTGAAGACTTCTCTAAATTAGTGGATCCTAAATCTGGAAACCCACTTCTTGATCGAACCACATTAATAGCAAATACCTCAAACATGCCTGTTGCTGCCCGTGAAGCAAGTATATATACAGGTATAACTTTAGCAGAATATTATCGTGATATGGGATATCATGTAGCAATTATGGCTGACTCCACCTCTCGTTGGGCTGAGGCACTTCGTGAATTATCCGGACGTCTTGAAGAAATGCCTGCAGAGGAAGGTTTCCCTGCTTACTTAGCCTCCAGATTATCTGCCTTTTATGAACGTGCTGGATTTATGGAAAATCTTAATGGTACAGATGGCAGTGTTTCCATTATTGGTGCCGTATCACCACAAGGTGGAGATTTTTCTGAACCGGTAACCCAGAATACCAAACGTTTTGTCAGATGCTTTTGGGCTCTGGATAAGTCCTTAGCATATGCAAGGCATTTCCCGGCTATTCAATGGCTTACCAGTTACAGTGATTACTTACATGACTTGGCACCTTGGTACCTTACTAATGTAGGTGATAATTTTGTTGACTGCCGTAATAAGATTCTTAATATATTAACACAGGAAAGCCAGTTAAATGAAATAGTTAAATTAATTGGTAGTGACGTATTACCAGATGATCAAAAACTGATATTGGAAATCGCCAGGGTTATCCGTCTTGGTTTTGTTCAACAGAATGCATACCATCCATCAGATACTTATGTACCATTGGAAAAACAATTAAAAATGATGGAGACTATACTTTACTTATATGATAAATCGAAACAATTAATCAGTATGAATATGCCAATGTCTGTATTAAAAGAAGAAGGCATTTATGAAAAGGTTATTTCCATTAAGTACGACGTGGCAAATGATGAACTTTATAAATTTAATGACTATAAAAATATGATTGATACATTCTATCAGAATGTAATGGAGAAGAATGGATAAGGAGGGACCATACAATGTCAATAGAATATTTAGGACTTAGCGAAATAAATGGCCCTCTAGTAGTTTTAGAGGATGTCAGAGATGCCTCCTTCGATGAAATTGTAGAAATAACCGTAGAGGGTAATAAGAAAAAGCTAGGAAAAATCATTGAAATATATGAAGATAAAGCAGTTATTCAGGTATTCCAGGGAACAGATGATATGTCTTTATTAAATACCCATACTAAATTAATGGGACACCCTATGGAAATTGCCCTTTCAGAAGAAATTTTAGGCCGTACATTTAACGGAATTGGAGAGCCAATTGATGGACTGGGACATATTGTAGCTGAAGAAAAAAGAGATGTAAATGGCCAGCCTTTAAACCCTTGTTCCAGAGAATATCCTCGTAATTATATTAAAACAGGTATTTCCACTATTGATTGCCTAACTACTTTAATTCGAGGTCAAAAGCTTCCTATTTTCTCCGGAAATGGTCTTCCACATGACCAACTTGCAGCACAGATAGTGCAGCAAGCTTCCCTTGGTGAAGATAGCAAGGAACAATTCGCAATTGTATTTGCAGCTATGGGTGTTAAACATGACGTTGCTGATTTCTTCCGCCGTACATTTGAAGAAAGCGGTGTAAGTTCCCATGTTGTTATGTTTTTAAACTTAGCAAACGATCCTGTTGTAGAAAGGCTTATTACTCCAAAGGTTGCATTAACTGCAGCTGAATACTTAGCTTTTGAAAAAAATATGCATATCCTTGTAATCTTAACAGATATGACTTCTTATGCAGAAGCCATGCGTGAGGTTTCCTCTTCCAAAGGAGAAATTCCAAGTAGAAAAGGTTATCCTGGATATCTATATAGTGAATTGGCTTCATTATATGAAAGAGCCGGTATTGTAAAAGGTGTAAATGGTTCTGTAACCCAGATTCCTATTCTTACAATGCCAAATGACGATATTACTCATCCTATTCCTGACTTAACCGGATATATTACAGAAGGTCAAATTGTTTTGGATCGTTCCTTATTCCAAAAAGGTGTATATCCACCTATTAACATTCTCCCTTCACTTTCCCGTTTAATGAAGGATGGTATCGGTGAGGGATATACCAGAGAAGATCATCAAGATCTTGCCAATCAGTTATTTTCCTCCTATGCAAGAGTAGGTGAAGCCAGAGCATTAGCAAGTGTTATTGGTGAAGATGAATTATCCGATATTGATAAGAAATACCTAAAGTTTGGTGAAGCCATGGAAAAAGAGTTTATTTCTCAAGGGCATGCAGAGGACCGTTCCATTATAGACACTTTAGATAAAGGATGGGAACTGCTGGCTATTCTTCCTAAGGAAGAGCTAGATCGTGTAGATACAAAGATACTGAATCAATATTATAAAGCATCTGTTTAAAAATATAGTAAATACTAGGTATAAAGCAAATGTTTTTGGCAGATAAGAATACGCTATTCTTATCTGCTTATAGAAAAGAGGTATTTATGAATCCCAACACTTTCCCTACGAAAGGTAATTTAATATTAGCAAAAAACTCATTGGCTTTAGCAAAGCAAGGCTATGATTTGATGGATAAAAAGCGTAATATTTTAATCCATGAACTTATGGAGCTAATTGACCAAGCAAAGGATATTCAGTCTGAAATTGATACTACCTTTACCGCTGCCTATAAGGCTTTACAGACAGCTAATATCGAAATGGGAATTCGTAACGTAGAAGACTTAAGCAGTACGGTACCGGAAGAAAACTCTATCCAGATTAAGCAAAGAAGTATTATGGGTACTGAAATCCCTTTAGTAGAATTTGACCGTTCCGGTAGCAAACCAACTTATTCTTTCTTTAATACCCGAGTTTCCCTTGATGAGGCAACCAATCAATTTAAAAAGGTAAAAGAACTAACCCTACGCCTTTCCATGATTGAAAACTCAGCTTACAGGTTAGCTACAAACATTAAAAAAACACAAAAGCGTGCCAATGCGCTAAAAAATATTACAATCCCTTATTATAGTTCACTTACAGTTAATATACAAAATGCTTTGGAAGAAAAAGAAAGAGAAGAATTCACAAGATTAAAGGTAATAAAGCGTAGAAAAGGATGACGTAACCTTAT
>CALDJN010000182.1 GCA_937901695.1 uncultured Anaerocolumna sp. | reverse complement strand
GCTCTTTACTATGGCTCATTGCCCTTCAGGTCCTCATTCCATGACCAGAAGGGCAATGAGCCATAGTAAAGAGCCGGTGACTTAAAAATCTGTGCTTTCTCTTTCATTATATCCTCCATAATTAGTCATTTTTTCCGTCCTCTTGTACCATTTATTTTCTAACATAAAAGCTCTTGTAATACCAGGGAAGGGACAGGGGGACAGGTCAGGTGTCCCCTGTCCCCCACCTGACCTGTCCCCCTCTGTTCCTCTTTTAATTCAACTCATAGGTCAGCTTACAGAACACGATACGCAACCGGTTCCAGGTATAGGTTACCAGGATCTCATTTTGTTCATTGCATATGATCGCAGGATATGCAAATGTTCCCTTTCCGTCCTCCAATAGATCAAGCAGCTGCCATGTATTGCCGTTATCCTCGGAATAGGACAGCACCAGAGGCGTTCTGCTTCCCTTATAGTAATTCGGTGCGTTCTCTCTCGGATTATATGCTAGCACCAGGATTCCGCTCGGTAATCTGACCAAATCGATACCGCTGTTATTATTCGGAAGCTCGGTAGCATATGCCGTACACCATGTTCTTCCTCCATCCTTGGAATCAGAGCGAAAGATTCTAGAGCTTGTACTGCGAAGCAGCATGTGGATATCACCCAGCTCATCCTCCCAAAGAGTCGGTTGGATGACACCCTTCCCATAGCAATGGTACCGGTTATAAGGGGTATGTAATGACGCCTCATTGTAGCCAACTCTTCGTAAGGGTACCAGGGAACTCATTTCCCAGGACTCGCCTTCATCACAGGAGATATCGACAAACGCATCCCAGGTTTCCCCCTCCAGGGATGCCGGTGCCAGTATGGCGCCGTCTGATCGGTAGATGGGTTTATTCTTAACCGGACCCCGTCCTCCCATCCTATCCCCTTCCACTAACTCCACGGGGCTAGACCAGCTCTCACCCTGATCCTTAGATTCCACCAGCCAGGTTCTCCATTCGCTGATCTTTACACCCACTTTATAGTATAGTTGAATCGTTCCATCCTTCCTTGTAAATAGTACCGGGTTCCAGCATGCAACTCCCCTTTGATCAGTTGTCATCTTAGGGCGCTGCCACACTCCATCCACACGCTTTGCAGTCCAAATTGCCACATCCGGGGCGCCTTCCCAACTTCCGCCAAACCATGCCGCCAGGATATCCCTATTAGCTAGTTCAATCAGTGTGGATGCATGACCACTTTCAAAGTCCTTGCTATCCTCTACGATATATTCCCTTACTCGTTTTATGATTTTCATATCGGTCTCCTTTTCTATTCTGAGGGACACTTGACCTGTCCCTCTGTCCCTATCCATTTTTCTGTATACTTGCACGGTATTCGTTTGGTGAACATCCCTCATATTTTCTAAAATTACGAAGGAATGTAGCACGACTATCAATTCCGACCATAGCAGATATGGCACCTATTTTTAAGTTCGTACTGCTCAGAAGCTCTTTTGCTTTGTCCATACGTATCGCATTAATATATTCAGTCAGGTTGATACCGGTTTTCAATTTAAAGAGATGGGATAGATATTTTGGGGAAATCCCCATCACATCGGCTATACTATCCAGGTATAGATTCTCCATGTAGTTCTTTATCACATATTCCTTAATAACTTCAATCTGCTGATTACAGCTCTGTACATCATTGGTATTAGCTAAATCGAGAATTTCATTAAAGTATTCTAAGAATATATTTCTGATCTGCTCTATATCCTGCGGTTTATGCTCATGCTGCAGGGCAAGTCGAATTCTACTTTCACTTTCCAGCTCTTCCTCTACAGCGCAGCAATCCTCTAGACACCTCTGTCCTACAGAAAAAAGCTGACGATATAATTCCAGCATATTTCTGTCGGATATACCTTTTCCATTATTTATATCCATGATCTCATTCAAAACTTGATTCAGCATCTCCTTCTTGCCATATTTAATACTATTGACTATTTTTTGTTGATCATAGAATGAGAATGTTATTTTACTTTTTACCGGAACAGAGTTGTAGTCGTATACTTGAAAACTATCACCTGATGTACAATACCTTATAGCTTGGATTGACTGGTTATAAGATTCTTTCATACAGGATAATGTGGTGAAATGTCCACCGATACCAACACTTACCGAATAGTATTGGGTATCCTCATGAAATGCTACCTTGATGTTTTGAAACAATGATAATACTTCTTCGACCGGATTCTCTAAACTGCAGTTAATCAGGCAAAGATACATTCCTCCCTGTAGCTTCATAGTAAAGCAGGGAAGCTGGGTTTCTATCAATGTCTGAAGGATGCAACGGATACTATCATATAACTCATTCAGATTCTTTTTTGTGTTTTGCTTAAAGAATAATACCGAAAAATCGAATCGGATGCATGCAAAAAGATATGATTCCTGCTTAAAATTGTAATATCTCTGCAGATCCTCCTTTAACTGATCAAATTCAATTCCCAGGATATCGTTGATAACAAGCTGTATGGATTGCTCAACATAGTATTCTGCATATTCACTGCATCTTTCCTTATAAGATTTTTCTCCCATAATCAGAGAATCAATCCCATGCTGAATCGTGGTTAATGTATCATTATGGTTTTCTGTCTCAACCGGCTCCTGTTTTTCCGCTATATTACAGTTGTTTATGCTATTATTAATTTTATCAGCATTTCTTATTTTATTAGCCATCTGACTAATAGGTCTATAGATTCTCATTGCAAAGATATAGGCAAAGAACAAGCCAAGGACAGTAAAAGCAACAACAAATAATATAAAGTAAATAATATAGGTATTGGTAATTTTATTCAGTTCATGTTCGGATACCATAGATAGATATGTTCTGCCGCTGTCTTCGGAATGATATACAAAGATACGTTTCTCTTTATATCTGCTGCCACTGGCAAGGGTTGATAATGTCTGGTATTCTGTATCTGCTAACACATCCAGACCGATATATAGGAGTTTTCTCCCCTCCGAGTCAAGAATTATAAATTCTGCATTCTCTGTTAATGAACCACCTGACATCATTTCTATCAGCTTATTAGCAGGTTGATTAGTTACGACCAATGCAATGTGTCCATCAATCTCGTTTAGCGTAATAACAGGTATTACATCTACACTGTCATAATAGCGGACCTTAACTGTAGTTGACGGAAGAACCCGTATACTCATATTACTGCCGACAATGGATCTCCAATATTCCTCCGGGTAATCTTTGTAGTTACAGATATTTTTAAAGAAGAAATTTTTTATGTATAGGCCTGCACCGGAATAAACATAGTCACTCTCAGGGAAGAACAGATAAAGTATTGATAATTGATCCTCAAATATTGCTTCATTCTTTGATATAAGGTTCGTTATTCGTTGCTGCTCAGCCCATATATCTTTTTTTTCTTTAGCATCATACTGGAAGTAGTTACATATTTCTTCGGAGCGGAACAGATTTAAGCCAATGTTTTGAATCACTTCCATATGGGCGTCAATCATTCTTCCGGAGTTTTCGATATTTGATTGAATTTTATTATTTATAGCCTGTTTCGTGTTGATGTTTGTTATAAAATAAATAGTTACCATCGCAAAAAACATAATAACAAGGAGGAAAATAAAATAATTAAGCAGTCTGAAAAAGAATTTCTGTTCTTTCATCTTTCTTCTCATAGATAATATTAACATATATAACCTCGTTCCTGCATATGTTTTCTGCTTATAAAACAAAGCTCAGTCTTTCTTAGGTATATCTTGTGATAT
This sequence comes from uncultured Anaerocolumna sp., assembly GCA_937901695.1. GTDB lineage: Bacteria > Bacillota > Clostridia > Lachnospirales > Lachnospiraceae > Anaerocolumna. Next base: position 786 of record CALDJN010000182.1, on the reverse strand, counting down.
GGCACCCGCATGAAGCCATCCCACATGATATACCTTTTCCAGACTTCATCACAATCGCTAAAATGACGAAGGAGAGCTCTAATCAGAGCTCAATCCTTCTTTCATGCTATAGGTAGGCTGCTATTGATACCTGGCATCAGCAGTATTATATATTTCTGCTATCTCCTGTGCTCCAGTATACGGAATGGAATCCGGATAGATTTCCTTAAGCTTTACCAGTGTATCTACCAGTTCAGAAAATGTATTCGGTATTGGTAGATTATTAGCTTCCATTAAATCGGTACGGATAACCGGACCAAATCCATTTCTAGCCTCATCCCTTTGGATAACAGGGAATACAAAAAGTTCTCCATCAAGTAAATACTTTCTTGTTCTTGTACCATACTGTTCCCACAAGGAATAGAAATTCGGCATTTTCTCCTTATTTAGGTACGATGTCAAATTTACAAAGATTTCATCTTCAGCATAATCCATAATATCACTGGTATCTACTTTAATTATATCAGGAAAATTATTTGTTGCAAGAAGAACGCTTTGTTTTTCGGTATAACTACTGGATGGTACTACCTGATATTCCAGCTTAACATTGGTTTTATTGTAAATCTCCTGTTGGGCTGGTGCAAAATTAGTGATAGGCTGGCTGGCATTGTCGGGTAATAGGATGGTTATCACCAATTCCTCGTCGAACCAGAGGGAACCTCTATCACTTGTACTTGATACATCCTTATCTGTATCATTCGTCTGCTTTTCATTTTCATTGGATGAAGAAGCATTTGTTGGGTTATC
>CALDJN010000181.1 GCA_937901695.1 uncultured Anaerocolumna sp. | reverse complement strand
AAAGGGATTCTTCGCAAATTCAACTTCGTTGAATTTTTGCTCAGAATGACATGCTCTCAGAATGACATGTTCCCAGAATGACATGTTCCCAGAATGACATGCTCCCAGAATGACATGCTTTCATAGCAATGACAGTTTTGCAACAACCCTGCTATGGTTCTTTCATAGCAATGGCAATGTTTCTTCAACATTCAAGAAGAGAGTTCCATTTTATAACATCCATTTTATAACCGCCCTTTTTTCTTATATTTTATTAGTATATTTTCATTAGGTGGACATATATTGTTTTAAGGAGGGTAGATGAAATGAATAAAAAAGACGAGCTGTTAAAAATCTTTTCCTTAAAGCTTAGGACTATGCTCTCGAAGGTTGAATTCGATTATGACAAGCTGCAGGAAATCAGGCTTCGGGTAAATGGACCCTTGATTGTAATTTATGATAACAAAGAATATTTTGTTACCGGTGAATCTCAGTTAGCGGAAAATGATAAAAATGCTTATATAATTTTAAAAAATGAAATTCGAGAAACTATGGAATATATCAGTAACTTTTCACTTTATGCTTTTGAAGAAGAGATTAAACAAGGCTTTATTACCATTACAGGCGGTCATAGAGTAGGAATTGTTGGTAAAGCAGTATTGGATGACAATAAAATTAAGAGTATAAAGCATATTTCCTTTATCAATATCCGGTTGTCTCATCAGATAAAAGGTTGTGGAGATAAAGTCCTGTCTTATCTTTTAGATGAGTACGATAACTGTTACCATACTTTAATTATATCGCCGCCTCGCTGTGGAAAAACTACTCTTTTAAGAGATGTGATTAGGCAGCTGTCCAATGGTAATGGAAGAAGACCTGGAATGACAGTAGGGGTAGTGGATGAAAGATCTGAAATAGGAGCCTGTTATATGGGGATACCTCAAAATGATTTGGGAATTCGGACTGATGTTTTAGACTGCTGTCCCAAGGCAAAAGGTATGCTTATGTTAATAAGGTCTATGTCTCCCAGTGTGATTGCTGTTGATGAAGTTGGTTCTGGTGAAGATATTGATGCCATAGAGTATGTTATGAATTGTGGCTGTAAATTAATTGCTACGGTTCATGGTAATTCCATTGAGGATATAAAAAGTAAACCTATACTTGGAAAATTAGTAGAGGAAAGGCTTTTTGAAAGATATATTTTATTAAGTAATGCAAAGGGAGTTGGGCATCTGGAAGCTATCTATGATGCACATGGCAATAAAATTAGCATATAAGGAAAATACAGTGCTTTTTTCAACTGGTAATTGTGCCGGTTCACAAATTGATGTCGTTATTAAAAGGCGCGAAAGTGGCAGAATTGGGGTTAGGTTGAAAATACAATGCTTTTTCAATCGGTAATTTGTGCTGGCGTACAAAGTTACTATCATTATCAAAAGGCGCTAAAGCGCCAGAATAGAGGATATTATGGGATTTTTAAAAGTAATAGGTTGTGTGTTAATCATAACATCTTCGGCGGGTATGGGGTGGTATTTCAGCGGAGAATTAAAAAATAGGATTAGCGATTTAAAAGAACTAAAAAAGTTATTATTTCTCCTGCGGGGTGATATACGATATGCCAGTACACCATTGCCTGAAGCAGTACAAGCTCTTTCCATTCGTCATAACGGTAAGTTTAAACAATTCTTAACAGTCATTTCAAACAGACTTTTTGAATTAGGCGGAGTATCTTTTTGTGATATATGGAAAGAGGCGGTAGAAAAAGAACTTGAAATTACATCACTAAATAAAAAAGATTTATCAGGTCTTAGTCAATTTGGTGAAAATCTTGGCTACCTGGATAAGGACATGCAGATAAATACCCTGGATTTATACATTTCACAATTAGAAGAAGAAATTAACGATTTATCTCAAAGTGTAAAGCAAAAATCATATTTGTATAATTCCTTAGGCATAATGGGGGGAATTTTTATCATCATAGTTATGCTGTAAGATGATAAATTGAGAAAAAGGCTTACGTAAGGAGGATGACATGAATATCAACCTGATATTTAGGATTGCAGCTGTCGGTATCCTGGTTTCCGTACTAAACCAGATACTAAAGCAATCCGGCAGAGACGAACAGGCATATTTGGTAAATCTGGCAGGGTTAATCTTGGTATTGTTTTGGATTGTACCATACATTTTTGATTTATTTGAAATAATCAAAAAGTTATTTGCATTATGAAGGAGGAGTACAGGTTAAAAGAATAAAATTCTTTTAAACGGAGATTTGTGCTATGCATAAAGTCTCCAGTCTTTGAAAGGAGCAAGATTATAAATGATTAAAATAGCCATGATTGGACTGGTTGCTGTATTATTGGCCATACAGTTTAAGAGCAGCAAATCAGAATTTTCAACCTATATCAGCATAGTAGGTTGTATTTTGATTTTCTTACTGGGTGTAAATAGATTGGAGATTATAATCAATGCAATTAAGAAAATTCAGTCATATATCAGCTTAAATCAAGCCTATATTACCATATTGCTTAAGATTATCGGTATCACCTATGTAGCAGAGATATCCTCTAATATATGTAAGGATTGCGGATATACAGCAGTGGCAAATCAAATTGAGCTGGTAGGAAAGCTAACCATATTAGCTACCGGCATGCCTATCTTATTAGCTTTACTGGATACGATTAATAACTTCCTCAAAGCTTAAGTCTGAAGGAGGACAAAAGACATGACAGAATGGGACAAGAAAAATAGCAAAAGGAAGGTACTTGTATTTCTAATATTGATTATCCTATTTCTTCTTTTAGCAGAAAATAAGGTATTTGCCAGTGGGATTGAGGCAAGGAAAGAGGCACTGCCTGCAGATAAGAGTAAAAGGACTGACGATATGGGATTAAACAGTAATATAAATGTCACTGATGATATGGATATTAATTATGATGAAGTACAGCAGGTAATTGATGAAGTGCTAAGCGGTAAAGATAATATTAACTTTGAAGAATATGTATCCAATTTGATATCAGGGAAAACTAAATTTTCTCTAAAACAAATAGGTACTGATATAACCAATGGAATTCTAAATGAATTTAAAGGAAATATAGGCACTTTAACAAGCTTGCTTTCCGTTGCTATTATTGCAGCTGTTTTTACAAACTTTTCCCATGCCTTTCAAAATAGCCAAGTTGCGGAAACAGGATTTTATGTAGCGTACTTACTCTTATTTAGTGTTTTAACTGCCTCCTTTATTTCAGCAGCAAATTTAGCTGCCAATACAATATCAAAAGTATTGGATTTTATGACTGTATTGGTGCCAACTTATTTTATAACCGTGGCATTTACCTCCAGCGCAAGTACTTCTATGGTGTACTATCAGGCAACTTTATTTTTAATTACCTTTGTAGATGCTTTATTAATCAGAGTTGTGATACCCTCAATTAATATATACTTAATCATCTCTATGGCAAATAATTTATCCAAAGAAGATTTATTATCCAAGCTATCCGAATTAATGGCAGTGGTTATTAAGTGGATATTACGAAGCTTACTTGCAGTTGTATTGGGCTTTAATGCCATACAGGGATTAATATTACCAGTAGCAGATAATCTGAAAAAGTCAGTATTTATGAAGGCAGCAGGTGCAATACCTGGAGTGGGAAATATTCTTGGGGGAGTAACAGAAAGCATATTAGGGGCAGGCATACTTTTAAAAAATGCTATCGGAATCGTTGGTGTAATTATTATAATCATTGTTTGCGCAGTACCTATATTTAAACTTGCAGCAACAACACTTATCTATAAAATAAGCTGTGCAGCTGTTCAGCCAATTTCGGACAAGCGGATGCTTAATTGTGTAAATTCTTCAGCAGAAGCCTCGGCTTTATTGCTTGAAACCGTATTTGTAGGTGCTGTTTTATTCTTATTAACGATTACTATAGTGGCGGCAAGTACTACATAGGTAATTGGGGAAATGGTCATTGAATGGGGTTCTGTGGAAGGCTGCTGCGGTTGGGATTCTTCGCCTTTGGGCTCAGAATGACAGTTACGGTTGGGATTCTTCGCCTTTGGGCTCAGAATGACAGTTGCGGTTGGGATTCTTCGCCTTTTGGCTCAGAATGACAGTTGCGGTTGTGATTCTTCGCCCTTTGGGCTCAGAATGGCAGGAATTAAATGAAGGTGGTGCTTTATGAATGAGATATATAGCTGGGTAAAAGATATTATCATATTTCTTGTACTTTCAACCATTATTAATAACTTACTGGGAAAGAGTACATTCAAAAAATATATTAACCTTATAACAGGAATTATTTTAGTCATTCTTGTGATATCACCATTATTTAAACTTTTTAAACTGGAAAGATCGTTGGATTACTTTATGTCAACTAACTTCTTTATAGCTGAATCTGAAAATATTAATAGCATATTACTGGATTCGGAAAAGGAGCAGAAAAACAGAATTTTAGCAGAATATAAGGCTAGAATCCATTCACAAATTGCTTCCCTAATAGAAAATCAGGATTTATACCTAATTGATTTGAGCATAACCGTAGATGAAGATTCGGAGAGTGTAACTTTTGGCTCATTAAAAACAATTGATTTGGTGGCTGGTTATAAAAAGCAAAAAACAAAGGATAATCTTTCTAAAATAGAACCTATAGAAATAGGTAAAATTGAGATTGGAAATAAGGCGGAAGACAATAAGGTAAAAGAAAGGGACTACTTATCACCCGAAGAAATTAATGTAAAAAACCTTTTGTCGGACTTCTATAATATGAAACCTGATAATATAAATATTAGTATACAGAAACATTAAAGTTTCTGTGGTACTAAAGTAGGAGAAGATATGGATAAGGAAAAAAATAAAGAAAGCGATTATGAGAAGGTTGTTGGAAAAGATAGCGGTAAGAAAATCCTTGGGAAGAAGTTTATCATCAAGCCATCTAATCTGGTAATGTTACTAATAGCTGGCATACTGCTTCTGCTCACATCATTTCCTAATTTATTTTCATCAAAAAATCTCCAGAATGAAAAAAGAACGGAAGAGAAGAACAGCCAAACAGTGAAGAATTCTTCAGATAGTAAGACTGAAGATAAAATAGAAACCTATACCAATGATTTAGAAAAAAGATTGAAAAAGTTTTTATCTAATGTAGCCGGCATTGGCAAAGTTGAGGTTATGGTAAAAGTAAAAGGTTCTAAAGAATTAGTTGTACTTAAGGATAGTCCATATACACAAGAAAGCATGAATGAAGTTGACAGGGAGGGCGGAAATAGGGTAAGTAGTAGTATTCAGCAAGATGAAAGCACAGTTATGGTAGGTAATGGAGGCGGGGAAAATCTGCCATATGTGATTCAGGAATTAGAGCCGGAGGTAGAGGGAGTTGCAGTAATTGCCGAGGGTGGTGATAATCCTGAAATAATCCTTGAAATTATTGATGCTGTACAGGTATTATTTGGCGTTCCCGCACATAAAGTTAAAGTAATGAAAATGAATTAAATCATATTAAAGGAGGCAAGTATGAAGAATATATTTAAGAAAAACCAGATAATCATAGTAGCTCTTGCCGTTATGATTATCATTGCAGGCTATTTGCAATATTCTGGAAGGAATAATAAGGATAAGGCAAATACTGCAGATATAGGAAATGGTGAAGTATTAGATTATGATACAAATGCACAAACGAAAGGTGATAATATTCTAGATGGAGATTATGTTGAATTAGAAGGTGACGTTTCCTCTGACTTAATGGATCCGACTGCAGAAGGTAAAACAAAAGATACTACG
>CALDJN010000180.1 GCA_937901695.1 uncultured Anaerocolumna sp. | reverse complement strand
TAGATGCTTTACAAATTGTATTGTATGCGGATACCAACGGACGTGGTTTCTTTAATAAGGCAGCTAAGGAAGACTCTGATAGAACATTAATTGAATATCTTAGAGGAATGAAGGTAGTTCAGGAAGATAATAAAATCAGTTATCTTCGCAATAAGAACTTTTCTTCCACCATAGTATTAGAGTTTCAGGATACTGAAACCGGTAAGTACCAAAGCCTTGGTGTGATATTTGATGTTGATGTGTCTGTAAATGATACTAATCGTATGTTTTTCTGGCATTCAGGAAAGCTTTTGTCTAATTGCTACCGGGATGGTGAAAAGGTATTCTCTGTAAATGAGTTAAGAGAATATATGAAAGAAAATTACCCTAAGGAAGAGTATTATTTTAGCAGAACCAATGAAAAATTCAGAAATGAATTGTACAGTAATTATTTTGGAGGATTACATCCAAAGCATTTTCCAGCACTTTTCAAAAAAGCGATACCATTTAAAATGGATATGAAATTAGAAGACTTTGTAAAGAATTATATTTGCACTGAAAATGATATCCATATTGAGGATATGCAGGATAGCGTAGCCCAATATACAAGATTAAAAAGAAGATTGGAAGATACCAAGAATGAAATTCTAATCCTTACGGAGTTACATACCCAGTTTGAAAAGTATCAGTTATATGTGAATCATGCTATTCAGTATCAGTATAATATTGATAAATTAGATATTAAGAATTTGGAAGGTAAATTAGAATATATCCTAAGAAAACAACAGGATTACGAAAAGGATATTTCTATTTTGGAACAATCCATAGAAGCATTGGAAGAAGAACTGGTAACTTTTCAGAAACAAAGAGATGAAGTTATGCTTACCATTCAAAATAGTGGTTATGATTCCCTTGAAGCTGAGTTAAAGTCACTAAATCAGGTGCTGGAATTTATGTATCGGAATAAGGCTGCCTATGATAAAATTGCCAGTGGACTAAAGGTCTGGTTAGGTACGGAATTGTTAGAGCCGGCAGTACAGGAAGGAATTCTTCATTTTAATAACTATGAAGTTTCTTCCTATGAAGTGGGAAAAATCAAATCCGGTATCCAGGAAATCAGGCAAGGACTTGAAGGAGACAAGGAAGAATTGTCATTAAAACTTCAAGAAGTAAAGAATTCTATTACAAATATAACCAAACAAATTATTACCCTTCAAAATGGACAAAAGGTTTATCCAACATACCTATTAGAAGCCAAAGACTTTATAAAAGAAAAACTTGAGGATTGTCACGAAAAGCCTATACAGGTTGATATACTGGCAGATGTACTTGAGGTTAAAGATGAACGATGGCTTAATGCCATAGAAGGATATATGGGAAATAATAAATTAGGATTAATTGTACCTCCCCAATACGCAAAAGAGGCAATGGTACTTTATCAGAGCCTGAATCCGAATAAGTACTATAAAGCAGCGATCATTGATACGGAAAAAGTGCTAAAAGATACCAAACCTATTTTACAGAAATCTCTTGCTGAAGAAGTGGATACTGACTTAGATTATGCAAGGGCATATGTGGATTTCCTCTTAGGAGCAGTTATAAAGTGTGGCAATATAGAGGAACTTCGTGAAAATAAAAGTGGAATTACAGCAGATTGTGTATTATATCAAGGCTATAAGCTGCAGCATATTAATCCACGTAATTATACTGAGTATGCATATATTGGACGAAGCTCCATAGAAAGAAGATTAAAACAGCTGGAGCATGATTTATCAGAATTGAAGATACAAAAAAGACCTTTGGATGAGCAAATAAGAAAGCTTACAGATATATTAAATTATGAATCCCTTTCAGAAGAAACAGATTCCTTAATGCAAAAATTAAAGGAAATCCATGAGATAGAGAGTCAGGAAAAGAAGAAGCAAGAGTATGAGGGAAAAATTAAGGATTTAAAAGAAAAAGACATTGATGCATTAATAAAAAAACAAGGCTTATTAGAAGAAACCATCCGTGCCAAAACAAGGCAAAAAGAATCAGCCGTTGTTGATTTAGGGACTAAGAATAGGGAGTTAAAGGGATTTAAGGATTCCCTTATTACTTTAAATGAAGAGCTGGTTCAAAAACAAAGTGCATTTTCACCGGAAGAAGCCAGAGAAGCTGCATATCAATCTTACATGAAAGAGCAAGGATACAAAAAGGCTGATAGTATCCGCCTTGAACTGCTAAATAGAAAGCAGGACAGTGAAAAGAAAAGGGAAGAAGAATTAAACAAGTTGATAGCAAAAAGGGAAAACTACCGTAATGCTTATTCTTACCGAGGATTTTCCCTTACCACTAAAGGTAATGAGGAGTACGATGAATTACTGGAGACCTTAAGAAGTGATAAGCTAAATGAATATACTGAAAAAGCTAATGAACAAGCAAAGCAGGCAATCTATCATTTTAAAACAGACTTTGTCTATAAAATTAGGGATGCCATAAAAGAAGTCATGCAGCAGAAAGAGGATTTAAACCGAATACTGGCACAATTGGATTTCGGTAAGGATAAGTACCGGTTTATTATTACCAAGAACAAAGGGGAAGATGGAAAGTTCTATGACATGTTTATGGACGAGAATCTGGACATTAACCCTCACCAGTTATCAGGCAAAAATGATAACCAGATGGATATATTCAGCCTCCAGCATGAGAAGGATTACAGTGATTTAATCAATGAATTAATTGAATTATTTATGCCTCCGGAAGATAGCAATCCAAAACTATTAGAGGAAGCAAGAAAAAATATGGAGTTTTATGCTGACTACCGGACATACCTGTCCTTTGATATGGAACAGTTAGTAGAGGGAATGCCTCCAATGCGTTTAAGCAAAATGCTTACTAAGAATTCCGGCGGTGAGGGACAAAATCCATTATATGTAGCTTTACTGGCAAGCTTTGCACAGGTTTACCGTATTAACCTAAAAGCAAACATTCGAAGAAGACCTACTCCAAGACTAGTGGTATTAGATGAGGCATTTTCCAAAATGGATGCTGAAAAGGTTGGCAGCAGTATTCGATTGATGCGAAAACTTGGATTCCAGGCAATAATCAGTGCAACTAATGATAAGATTCAAAACTATGTGGACAATGTAGACAAAACCT
>CALDJN010000179.1 GCA_937901695.1 uncultured Anaerocolumna sp. | reverse complement strand
TGATAGAGACCGCCCCATTCTGTATAAGGCAAAGGGATGGTTTTCTTATTTGTGTATTTCATATTCTTATCATAAATAGTCAGTTCCAGGGATTGACTGCTGTCGGAAGCTATTCGGGTAAATACTCCTATTTGGTCATTTGGCAATTGAAAAAGGTAAGTAGTATCAGCACCGGCATAATCCTTCCACTCTCCATAATTGCCGGTTCCTATGGATTGATCACATTTTTCAGCAAAAAAATTATCTATTTGTAAGGGCTCTTTCGCATTTGTTACAGTAAGCTTACAGATTTTTGATTTGCCATTTGGAGCTGTAACAATAATATCAGTACTGCCACTTCCTAAGGCGGTTATCTGACCACGCTCATCAACAGAGGCAATATGTTTATCTTTAACGGAATATTGAAAAGTTACTTGTTCTTCCAACCAATCATCCTCTGGGTTATCCAAAACGCCTTTTATGATAAAATGTCCGCCTGGGAATGTAGATAAAGCAGTAACATTTCTGGAATTATTCTCAATATGAAAGTTTCCTAAAGCAGCCTGGACCTCTACTTCCAGGATGTATTTCCTATTGGTTTCCTTTTGATAGGCAACAATGGTTGCAGTTCCTTCCGATACAGCCTTAAACTTGTTCTTGGAAATGTGTTTTACTACTGTATCATTATACCATTCCTTTTCTACGCTCCAAGTCAGTTTTTGATAGGTTGCATTGGCAGGAGTAAAATTAGCTGTTACGGTAAAAGTATCCCCTACTTCAATAATCTTTGCGCCAGATATTAATTTGGCTTTTTTAGCCGGCTGGTATACGGTAATCTTGCAGACGGAAGAGGTATTACCGCTTTTAACCTTTACATTGGTGGTACCAAGGCTTTTGCCTGTAACCAATCCATTCTTTACAACTGCAATTTTCTTATTCTCTGAGCTCCAGGTAACAGAACTACCTGCATTGAAGGCTTTTAGCTGATAGGTTTCCCCTAATGGTATCTTTACAGTAGTTTTGTTAAGCGTTATGGGTTTAGAGGAAGCTTGAGCTAATAAGGCAGGTGTTAATACCATTGTAACAAGCAATAGAATTATTAACAGCTTTTGTACTTTTTGGAATGTGCGTATCTTGTTCACTGGTTGTTCTCCTTCTTTTGTATAATGTGTTTGTATTTCTCAAATTTAAATTATAACCCTAAAGGCATTAATTTACCAGTATTTTGTAGGCTTATGATACTTAATTTATCCATTTACCCAAAGTAACTTTACACTAATTAGGTTTATAGGATTTAAATAGGTAACATATATATGAAAACGCTTAATGTGACAAATGTAATATTATATAAAATATATTTTGTATATATTGACAACGTAACAATGTTATGTTACACTGACTTCAGAGTGAATGTAACATTGTTACGGAGGAGAGAAAAGGATGTTAATATCAAAAAAAGAATTACTAACTCAGACTGGAATATCCTATGGTCAACTGTACCGGTGGAAGAGAGAACGTTTAATCCCTGAAGAATGGTTTATGAAACAATCCTCTTATACTGGGCAGGAAACATTTTTCCCTAGAGAGCAGATTTTAAATAGAATTAGAATAATACAGGAATTAAAAGATAAGTACTCCCTTGAGGATTTGGCTAAAATGTTATCTCCGGAATCTACAGAAGTTGGATTTGACTTTGAAGATTTAGAAAAAATTGAAGAAATAAACCAAGAAATGTTACCTATATTTCAAACCATATTAGATAAAAAAATATATTCGTATATAGATGTTCTGATTTTTGTAATATTATCTAAGTTAAAAGAAGAGCTTAATTTAAATGAAAAGCAAACAGGAACCTTGTTAGAAGGAATGAAGGCACATTTAGAAGGAATGAATGCAACAGATTATATATTGATTATTTTTAGTCAGGACACGAATTATTTTGCAGTGATATCCCAAGAACAATCACCAATATATTTAGATACCAGGTTTGAAATAGTAAAGAAAATTCGAATGAATGAAGTATCCAATCAAATTAAATTAAAGTACAGTAAGGTATTTCAATTTAATTTAGATTCAGATAATAAGAAAAAAACATCCCAAGGAGCATCCAATGAATTTTATAACGATTCTGATGCTTCACCGGGAAAAAATAATACCAAGTCAAGTAGTAAAAAGGAAGAAAAAGAGGATGTATTTTTAAAATTCAATAATTGGGAGGTGCGGTTATGAGGAGAAACATATTATCTTTTGCTGATAAAACCATCACTGGTGAGATTGGGAAGGTTCTTGCTGCAGGTGATGTAAATATTGCAAATGCAGATGTTGAAAAACTAACAGGGGCAGGAGATGTTCATATAGAAAATAGCTATATTGCAGATACAAAATTAGCAGGAGATTTAATAGCTGTGGATAGTAGTTTTGGTACTCTTAACATGGCTGGAGAAGTAAAACTTTTAGGTAATTGTAAAGGAGATACCCTTATAATCATTGGAAAAATGGAAGCAGAATCTCTAGAGGCAAGAATTTTACGTAATTTCAGCATGAAAAATAATGTGAAAATATATGGAGATAAGGATAAAGATGTAAATATAGATATTAACAATAATTGGGACTTAAATATTAGCAAGAAAGAATATAAAAAAGAAAACTTCAACATTCATTTTAATCTAGGGTCAAAAAATAAGAAATATCATTATAGTAACAGTGATCAAGTGAATGGCAGTATTTACAAAGGCAAAATAATAGCAGAAACTTTTGAAAATTTATGTGACTTTCGGCTTAATTTTGATTATGAGTTTAAGAATATCATAAGTATCGGTTCCTTGCGTGGAGCAGGTACTATGGAATGTGAAGAACTTTATAGCTTTGGTATCATAGATATGGAAGAAATCAATGCAGAAGTTATTTACATCCAGCCTAATTCTAAATCCATGGTCAAACGTGTCATGGGAAGTGATATAAGAATTACAGAAAATTTCTTAATGGATCAGACATTTTTATCGTTACCAAAGTCTGCTGATAACAAAACATATCAAAAAGAAGCTTCTAAAACAGCTTCTATTATGGAAATAGATAGCATTGAAGGTGATGATATAGTATTGGATCACGTTCATGGAAAATATGTTAGCGGAGAAAATGTAGTTATAGGCGATTATTGTGTAATCGATTATGTTGAATATAAATGTAAAATAGAAGTTTCTCCAAATGCAGTTGTAAAAAATAAAGTTAAATTATAGGTTAGCTTTTTATAAATTTTGCTGTAAAGATGTCATTCTGAGCCGTAGGCGAAGAATCTCATATATACAGGGGTAGAGATTCTTCGCCTGGGGCTCAGAATGACATATACAGGGGTGGGGATTCTTCGCCTGGGGCTCAGAATGACAAATATACAGGTGTAGAGATTCTTCGCCTAGGGCTCAGAATGACATATACAGGGGTGGGGATTCTTCGCCTGGGGCTCAGAATGA
>CALDJN010000178.1 GCA_937901695.1 uncultured Anaerocolumna sp. | reverse complement strand
GTACAAATGTACACAATTTTTCCTTATCTAATAGTTCCATCTCCATTTCACTGATTTTACCTGTAAGAACCAGCTTTAAAAGACAGCTTTCCACATCTTCTAATGCGTGAGTTTCCAAAAGATTCATATGCTCTAATACACTGTGATAAAGGGTACCAATGTTGGCTTTAGTCAATTTTTCTGACTGTTTTATAAAGTTTGGAACCGGCACCTCATCCATAGCTTTTTCTGTTCCCTTTAATGGTGCTCCTAATTCCTCTGCTTCCATTTGCCCAAGCCGCTTTAATTCTGATACGGTAAGTTTTGTATGAATATTGGTTTCAGCTTCATAAGGATATTGATATTCCATCAGTGACTGAATTTCTTTCCTTACATTCTCATTATATACTATATTATTATTCCAATGAAGGAGTTGGTCTTTGTTGGCTCTCTTAAATATTTGCTCACCTAATTCTTCTCTAGCCAATTCCTCATAAGAAATTATCCTTACTTTTATTTGTATGTTGCCATTATACAACGGATTACTTTTATCCGGATATGCTTCATATTTTTTTAGTATATCTTCAAACCCCTTATGTCGCATAGCAGCCGGAACAATCCAGTCAAGATAGTTAGCCGCTGTGCTTAACTGGTAGAATAAAAGCTGTTTTTCCTTCTGCTTGCAAATGGAACTCCATTTTTTCAGTTTGTCCTCTAATTTTTTCACGCCACCAGTAATGATTAGCTTCTCCTTGGCTCTGGTCAGTGCAACATATAGAACTCTTAGTTCCTCTCCTAAGTTTTCTAATACCAGTTCCTTCTGTATCACTTTCTTTACTAATGTAGGTGCTTTTATTCTTAGCTTATGGTCCACATAATCCGGTCCTAAACCCAAATCAGGATGGATTAATAATTTACCTCTGGAATCCTGATTGTTAAAGACTTTTCCCGTACCTGCCACAAAGACAATAGGAAATTCCAATCCCTTACTTTTATGAATACTCATAATCTTTACCGTATTATCATTTTCTCCGGCAATAGAAGCTTCTCCAAAATCAATATCATATTTATGAAGCTTTTCAATATATCGAACAAAGTGAAATAATCCGGAATAACTGGTATTTTCAAACTGAACCGCCTTTTGAACCAGCATATCAATATTAGCTTTTCGTTTTTCTCCACCTGGCATTGCAGCTGCAAAATGGTAATAGCCAGTATCATCCAGTACTTTTAAAATTAACTGATGAATGGATAAGAAACAAACCATGTCACGGTATTGATCCAGCTGATGTAAGAAAGTTCTTAATTTATCCGCTAAAATCATTTCTTTATCGTAGTTACCATCCATCTGATTTACATCGCTATCTAGATTTCTATTATAAGGTATGTTTACTGTTTGGTTATCAGCATAATTACCATATGATTGCCCAGAATTTACTTTTACATCATCTATACTATCTGTCAAATCTGACTCCACAAGGTCATTATTGATATTCTTATCATTTGATAAATTACTTTTTCTTAGATAATCACCATCTTTTTCTTGGCTATCTGTTTCTTTATCTCCTTTTCTTTTATCCCCTAATTTCTCATCTATTAATTGACTTTCACCCAGATTACTTTTTTCAATAACTTTAGAACTACCTATATGTTCCACTTTAGATTCTTTTACTACATTTTTATTTATATAGTAACTTTCTTCTTTCTCTATTTTTACATTATCCGCTTCTACAGTATTAGATTGACCGTCACTATTCTCATCTCCTATGGCTGTATGTTCATTAACATACTCCACCACTGCTTCATACATAGATTTTCGTCTTTGAGGAATTCGTATCTCTGCCAATTCATTGCTGCTTAATCCTACAATAGGAGAGCGTAAAACAGAGGTAAAAGGTATATCCTGTCTAGGATTATCTATGATTTTAAGAAGATTCAAAATGGTACGAATCTCAATGGTAGAAAAATATCCGGATCCAGTATCCGTATGAGCTGGAATATTCTCTGCACCCAACGTATCAGCAAAGACCTCCGACCAGTTACTCATGGTCCTAAGTAATATAACAATATCCCTATACTGAGCACGGCGAAATGTATTTCCATCCTTGATAATTAATCCACTTTCCGGATTGGTTAATTCTTTGATTCGTCTGGCTATGGCTTTTGCTTCTATTTCCTTGGCTGTATATTCTTCTTCCTCTTCACTAATTTCTCCAGCATCAGAATGGATTATAGAATCTGCTTCTCCATCCATAGCTTCTTCGTTTGGCCCTATGTTTACCAGCATAAGCTCCGTATCCTTTGAGATTCCCTTTTCTTCCCTTCCAAAATCAGCTCCCGGATACAATGCTGCCTTATCATCATACTCAATGTTACCCAGTTTCTTAGTCATAATCTGTTCAAATAGGAAATTTATACTGTTTAATACCACTTCCCGGCTTCGAAAGTTCTTGTGCAGGTCAATTCGTTGATATGGATTATCAATTAGTTGGGTATTATCTTGTCCATCTATAAGATTAGCATAACCCTTTACGTCAGTAACATTAGGACTTTCATTTAAAATTTCACTCTTACCAGAATCCTTTGTATCATTCTCCAGCTGGAATCCTTGCATGTCTGTACATGGAATTTTATCTTCTGTGCTATATTCCATGTATTTCTCCATAAATAGCTCAGGTCTTGCAAGCCTAAACTTATAGATACTCTGCTTAACATCACCAACCATAAATAGATTCGGTCTTCCTATACGTTCTTTTGATATACTATTTAAAATCTTTTCCTGAACAAAGTTACTATCCTGATACTCATCAATTAATATTTCCTCATAATATTCACTTAACTCATCTGCGGCAGGAGATGGCTTTTCTAAGCCATTTTCCTTATGAACCAGTATATTTAGGGCAAAATGCTCCAAATCATTAAAGTCAACTAAGTTCTTATCCGCTTTTTTATCAGCAAATGCGGCTGCAAAATCCTTGGTTAAGTTAATTAGCACTTCCACCTGCTGCTTCATTGCTTGAAGGTCTGCAAGCATTTCCTCTGGTGATTGGAAAAAATAATTCTTTTTCAGGTCATTGATTACCTTCTTTATGTCGTCTCGAATAGCCTTTACCTGACTTTTCTTCTCTTCCCTTACCCCTTCTTCTTTTTTACCGGAAAGCCTTGCAAAGTTAAAATTGGATAGAGCGGTTCCATATTGTTCATAATCCTTAATTTTGGATAATGCCTCCAATAATTCCATATCACTTTGGAGGGCAGCTCTATAAGCCCCAGGGCCATCTGTATCATTGCATATACTTAATGCTTCATCGCATCTTTCCATCATATCCATAACCACAGAATTAATATTATGAAGCAGTGCTTTCATCCAGTCAGATTCCTTCATATCTTCTACCGAACTAACGTCAAATGTACTCTTCTTCTCCTCCAGCCATTCCTCCGGCCAAGGATAACTCATGGAGAAATGATACAGTTTTAGAACCAAATCCTCAATTTCATCATCGGATTTCCCAGCAGAGAAACTTTCTATAAAATCTAAGAATTCTTCCCCACCTTCCTCATAGTAATTCTCCAATAATTCCCCTAAAACATCAGATTTTAGTAAAGTAAGTTCCACTTCATCTGCAATTCGAAAGGAAGGATCCAAATCAATCAGGTTAAAATGATTTCGTATTACATTTAGACAGAAACTATGAATGGTGGTAATCTGTGCACTGTGAATTAAGGTCATTTGTTTTTGCAAATGAGGATTTTCTGGCATTTCCTTGATTTTCTTATCAATGGCTTTTCCAATTCTTTCACGCATTTCTGCTGCAGCCTTATTAGTAAAAGTCACAATCAGCAGTCTGTCTATATCAATTGGATGTTCTCCCTCAGAAATCATAGATATAATACGTTCTACTAACACAGCCGTCTTACCGGAACCGGCTGCTGCAGAAACCAATATATTACGGTTTCTAAGATCAATTACCTTCTTTTGTTCCTCTGTCCACTTCATTTCCGCCATTCTTATCCCTCCTTTCTGTCATTTTCCCCCATACTTCTTCTTTGGATAGGGAATGTAAATTACGATAGCTATTACCTTGAATTCTGGTATCAAAGCCACATATGCTGCTATATGGACAATAATCGCAAGCGGTACGCTTACCAAGCTGATAAGGCTTGATTCCCGTATCACCATCTAAAATCTTTCGTCCAAACTGGGATACGGTTTTCTTCACAAAATCCTCCATGGTCTTTAATTGAGATATCTCTGCTACGCTGGAACGTTTTGTAAAATAGCCCTCTTTATTGGATTCTACTGGAATAATATCCGATTTTACCGAAGGCATAATTCCATCATCTTCTGTTTTAAAACTGTGATCTAAATGTTTTACCACTTCTTTATTATCATTTACAATACCATTCATCTTAAGCTCATGAAGTATACTTGCCTCTACATGGTCACTTTTTTCTACAATGGGGTCATCAATATTATAGTAAAGAATAGCTGCAGGAATTATTTCCTTATTTGGATTCTCTCGTTCTAATAGCTCCATGGCCGCATTCATATAAATAGCTAATTGCAGTTGTAAACCATAGTAAACGGATAAAAGGTCAAATGCCGTATTCCCGGATTTATAGTCAATTACCTTAACCATAAGTTTGTCCTTTTCTTCGTATAAGTCCAGCCGGTCAATTCTTCCCTGTAATCGGATACGTTCTTCCTTGGATAAATCTAAGGTTAAACTATTTAGCTGGTTACGGTCTGAGAAAAACAATTCGAAAGCAGCCGGTTCAAAATCACCTTTTTTAATCTGCTGGCACAGTGCCCAGAGTGTTCGCTTTGTAATACGCTCCACTCTTTTAATAATATATTCCAAACGCTTGGAACTGGTTAAAATGGCGTTTCCATATCCTTCTGCTGCTTCTCTTACACATTCTTCACCCCAGATATCCCTAATATCATCCGGTATGGTATGCCAATTGTATTCGCTGGAAGCTAATTTTCTGGAAAAGCCTTCAATGGCATTATGAAAAATATTACCCATATCCGGCACAGCCAGACGGTATTCCTGTCTCTCCCTTAACTCTAAGCCATAACTTATGTAATGAGCAAAGGCACAGGCTGCAAACTGTTCGAACCTGGTTACACTGCCCATAAGGTCGCTTCCATATAGTTCTCCTGCAATCTGTTTGGATAATCCCATATCCGTATTTACATAAAATACTGCATCAATAAGGTTTCCTATGGTTTGCTGATATTCTGCTTTGGAATTATAATACCGGAATAACTCTCTCCAAGTATCAGACACCTCTTCATAAGGAAAACGCCTTAACCCATCAATTAAGTAATCCACCCCACCATCGTTTCCTATGATTTGTTCTAACTCTTCTGCAAACTCCTCATCCTCTTCTATAGTAATCTTCGGAAATAACATCTGAAGTACCCCAACCAGATAGGAAGGTCTTAATGACTTACCATCTTCACTTACTTTACTAAAGGTAACATACAATTTATCCTGTGGTTTCGTCATGTTCAGGTACAAATAAAACTGTTCTGTATAAGCAGCCTGTCTCCTGGTAGGAGCCATTTCAATCTTATGCTCTGCCAGCATCTCTCTTTCTAAATCAGAAAGAATTCCTCCACCTGTATTACTTTTTGGAACAATGCCATCATTAACACCTACAAAAAACAAAGCCTTAATATCCTTTAATCTGGTACGCTCAATATCACCTACTACTATCTGGTCAAGGCCGGGAGGAATTAGACCAACCTTTGCTTCCCCTAAGCCAGCCTCTAAAACTTCGGTATATTCCTTTAAGGATAACTTGTCCTCCCCTAACAGTTCTACCAACTTTTCATATAACTCCATTACAATACCATAGATTTGCTGGTATTCCTTTGCAGTAGAGAGCATGTTTTCCTCTGTAAAATGCATTCGGTAATTTTCTAACTTACCTGCCGCATCCATTTTAACCCCAAATTCATAAAGAGCTGTAGTATATTCTGCCACATTCTTACTTCGATCTGACAGCACCTCATAAAGAGGCATCATTTCCTCACAAAGCTGTTTCCTTAGCTCATTAATTCGGTTTAGCTCCCCTTCCCTTTGTCCACGATAGGTTCTTGCCCACTGGGTATTCCAGCGTTTCCTGCCACGGATTCCCAGAGCTATTACATAGTTTTCAAGAATATCTACTTCTTCCCTGTCTACATTTCCCATTCCACACCTTAGATAACGGAATACACTTTCATAGTCAAAATCATTCTTTACAATATCTAATGCAGAACGGATAAATTCAACAAAGGGATTGGATAAAATATCTTTTTTCTGGTCAATAAAACAAGGAATGCCTGCCTTTTCAAATTCCTGCTCTGCAATCCTGCCATAACTTGCAATATCCCCTGTAATTACAGCGATGTCCTGATATCTGTAATTTTCTACTCTTATTAAATGTTTGATTTCACGAATCACATATCCAATCTCTTGCTTACCATCACGGGCAGCATGTATACGAATACTATCCTGTTCCTTGACATAACTTACACTTGGATATCTGAAAATATTACGCTCTAAAGCTGCCAAAGGGGGACTATTCAGATAACGATATGGAATCTTAGAAGAAAGTTCTTCTGCATAAATATGCTTATCTACTTGAATTTCTTCTTCCTTTGCGATATCCATTAATCTCTTTATTGTTTTCTTACTTAAATGAAAAAGTTTAAACTCCTCATCTACTTTACTAATATCTTCTCTTGGATCAACCGTAACCGTAACGAGAACCTTCTTCGCTTTCTTCATTAATATGGTTAACAGTTTATATTGTGCTGGAGTAAATCCTGTAAACCCATCCAAACATATAATACTATTGGGTATAATATATGACCCATCAATGACATTGCAAAGAACATCTAAAATTTCTTCCGCTGTTATGTATTTTTCATTTAAATATTCTTTAAAGCCATTATAGATTACAATAATATCATGGAGTTTTGCCCGAAGCATTGGTTTATCCTTAGCTAACTCCTTCATATCCTGAAGCTGCTCCAAACCAATACTGTACTGATAAATCTCAGAAATCAGGGATTTTAATTCATCAATAAAACCCTGCTTTTGAACGTCATGATTGAAAAGCTTTAATTCCTTCTTCTTGTTGGCTACAATCTTACGAAGTACCATACTTTTACCGGTATCTTCAAGAACCGGTATATCATTTCCACCTACTTCGTCAAATATTCGGTAGGCGAGGCGTAGGAAACTGAGAATATCTATATTCATGGTACCTCTGTTTGGATGCATGGAAACAATATCTTTTTGAGTCTGTAAAGTAAACTGTTCCGGAACGATAACCAAATAGTTGGTGTCCGGATTATCCATTGATTTTGATATCACTTCTTTATATAATTGATAGGATTTCCCTGATCCGGATCTTCCTAGAATGAGCTGTAATGACATGTTTCTTGCCTCCTTACGTTGTACATTTTAAATGTATATAAACTTATTTCATGAGTAATGTGATGTTTATGTCAAAGCGGATATTCCACTTGTCTAAGGACAAGTTTATCCACTTACGCTACTTACTAATAACTTCATTGCCACTACGTGGCATTTCAGCAGGAGCTGAAACTTCTGCTGAAACAGGCAAGTCCTCTTCCCTGATGAGGTTAAATAATCAAGTTTCTTTCTTCTTATTACGATTATACTAACATTTTTTTTAAGGAATAACAACTACATATGATGATAGAGTTCGTTTAGAAAGTTAATCTACCATACTTAGAATGTTTAACCATAAATTCAATCATCTGCTCCAAATTAATGCAAAAAATAGATGTAGTATCATATATTTAGTTGATACTACATCTATTTTTCTCTGTTTGATTTGAAAGGAAATAATAAAATGGACAGTGCAAAACGCCAAATTACTAAAACGACACAAAAAGTCAACAATTTCACCATAGGTATGCTGAAAATGGATGGAGTAGGGAAGCCGAGTATGCTTTTTTATAAAAACATATCCATTGGTATTCCGTTTTTATACCTTGTTTTAACTTCGCCTATAAGATATGCATATTTATTATAATTCTTTCAAATATTTATTTATAAATGGAATGGCTGCACCTATGCAAATAGGAAGATTTGCACATTTACTGATTTTTATACGATATTCACTTGCCGGGAAAGCAGAGCGACCATGAATCATTTTCTGAAGTAATAAAACATCTTCATTTATTAGATATTTTGATAAAGTTCCACCTAAAATTACATCACTATTAATAAACATATGCAGATTATCAATGATAATTGATAGATATTCCAAATAACTGAGCCATCGTTTTTTAATTTGAGAATTATTATTTCTCAATTTATTAAAAAAGAGTTCTATATTTTCTTCCGGCTTAAGAAGGGCATTGATAGAACAATATGTATTGACACAGCCCTTTTTTCCACAGTCCGTTAGGAATCAGCGTCATATGTTCAAAAATACCACTTTTTAAATCACCGCCTCGGAAGAACTTTCCATGTATAATTGCAGCACCACTCAGATTATCCCGGATATTAAAGAAAACTGCATTATCCAACTTAGGATCTAACCACAGCTCTTCATTTGCCGCCGATTCAGCATCATGATTAAAGGTACATGGAAAAGGAATTCTAGAACTGAATTCACTAATATTTAGTCCTGTACAATTCAAAATTTTTCCGTATATTACTTTTTCCCCATCACTAGAAATAAGCCCCTGAAGAGCAATTCCTACTCCAAGAATATTTTCTTTCATTGTCTGCAGACTTTCAATAAATTGATTTACAGAATCACAAACATGTTCATAATAACTCTCCGTATGGGAAAAAGGGTAAATAACTTTCTCATATTTTAGCATCTCCAAGTATAAATCCACTGCCACAATCTCATACCGATTACTAAGAATCTCAAGTCCAATTGTGATTTTCCCTAAATTATTAAAAAAATACCTTTTTGCTTTTCTTCCACCGGTAGATTCTGCATTTCCTTTTTGATAGATAACCTTTTCCTGTAAACACTCCTTCAAATTATTCGCAACTGTTGGTCGACTTAGATTCAAATCTTCTGAAATTTCCTGCGGAGTAACCTCCTTATTATTATAGATATAATCTATAATATTTTTTTTATTATTTGCTTTTAATGTCGCAACAGTAAAATTTGTATCCATGTTTCATCTCCACATTTCATTAATTTTTTTACTTTATACTCATTGGGAAACTTAAATTATATTATATTGAGTTATATATTTTATGATTTGCCCGACAAGCAGGGAGCATATTTTCCCTTTTATTGGTAAGAAACCTTGTACTTTTAACATAATACTAGTTATCTTGATATATGGTATTTTCTATCATTAGGATTATAGATACAGCTTTTGAATGTCACACTTAGTATTACGCTAAATTTTCAAAGTGTAATTACCTGCCATTATTTAGGCTAATCTTTATATTATGATATATACTAACACTTCTATTGTCAAGTGTCACATTTTTATAATCAGCCTATTAATATAAGGGTTTTTTCAAAAGAAGAGAGGAGGGCACAAAAGGGATTTGTGCCCTCCTCTTCATTTTATTATAAAATTTTTACTCAATTACAGTTTCTCCAATGGAAGAAATATCTTGATGAAATTTTACATCCTCACAGACTATCAAAATTGGTTCCTTAAAGTTCAATGCATACATTCCAATATAGCTTTTGGCATCAATAATAATCGAACTATCCAAATTATGAAATGCTACATCAACTTCACATTTTGTTGCAAGACGTTGTATCGCCTGTAACTCATCAATGGTCCTTATCATTTTTTTTGTAATCAATTTGCAAGCCTCCGTTTGGTTATCTTTCTGGATTTATTTAACCATTGTTGCAAAATCAAGATTCTCGTCTACATACTCATCAACATTGGAAGAATCTATTATTATAGTTCCTGCATCCACAAAGGATTCCACCTTTTTACCGGCCATCAAATCAATTGCTGTATCTACTGCTGTCTGCCCCAAAAGTACAGGGTCATTAGAAGCAGTGCAAGCATATTGACCATCTTTAATTGCTAACACAGCTTCCATCAATCCATCTACACCACACACTAGAACATTATTAAAACCCTGTTCTTTAACAACTTGAGAAGCACCTAATGCCATATCATCATTATGTCCATAAATTGCCACTACATCTTTGTTTGCCTGTAACAAATCCTGCGTAGCAGGTATCGCCTTTGATCTGTCAAAATCACAGTATGAAGATTCCACAATTTTTAGACCTGGTGCCTTTTCAATTTCTTCATGAAATCCATCTCTTCTATTCATCATGGTTGTAGACCCAGCAGTTCCCTGAATTTCCAATATAGTTCCCTTTGCAGCCTCTGGACCACCAAGTAATTCAATCAATTTTTGACCTACTTGCCTACCCATCTCTTTATTATCTCTGCCAACCCATACATCATTTCCTGTTTTCACGTTCTTGTCCACAGTAATAACTGGTATATTCGCTTTGTTACATGCTTCAATTCCTGCTGAAGGACCATCCTCATTCACAGGATTAACTATTAATACATCAATGCCTCGCGAAACTAAATCCTGAATATCTTTGTTCTGTTTAGAAACATCATTGTCTGCATTTAATGAGACTACCTCTACTCCTTTTTCTTTTGCATAATCCTCAATAATCGGAGTCATATTAGCAAAGAACGGAGTATCCTGAGAGCAATTAGAAAATCCAATTGTAAAGGTATCCTTACTTGCATTCGTCGATTCCGTCTGTGTAGTCTCATTTTTCGCCTTACCTGCACACCCAACTAAGGAAATTGCTGTTGCAACCACCAATAGAACTGTTAAAACTTTTTTCTTCATTTTACATTCTCCTTTTTTATTCTACTAACCGGACATCTATGATATCTGTTAGCTAATATGTAAACGCCTAAATGCTAAGGCTTTTGCATTCATTTTCTTTCTTTTGAAACATACTTATTGAGCAATACTGCAAAGATAATGATTAATCCTTTTGCAATTCTTTGATAATAGGATTGCAAGCCTACCAGATTGAAAATATTTGTTATAATCTGAAGTAAAAATACACCGCCAAATGTTCCTACAACAGATCCAGCTCCACCACTTAAGCTTGCACCTCCAATAACACTTGCTGCAATTGCATCCAATTCATACCCAGTTCCTGCTGTTGGCTGCCCCGTCGACATCCAGGAAGCTGTAAGAATACCCGCGAATCCTGCAAGTATTGCACATATAACATAGGTAATAGCATAATTTCGTTTTGTGTTAATACCTGACAGCATAGCAGCTTCACTATTACCTCCAATTGCAAATAAACTACGTCCGAATATAGTATACTTCAAAAGTAATGCAACAATTACAGTTAATATAATCCATATGACGCCACTAATTGCGATTTTATCAAAGATAAATCCTCCACCTAATATGTGAAAAGACTTATTCAAGCCAAAAACAGGATTTCCACCTGTAGTAAGTAAAGCTGCACCCCTTGCTATCTCCATCATAGCCAGAGAAGCAATGAAGTCTGGCAAGTGAAATCTGGAAATTAATACACCAGTAATCATTCCCAATAGCGCACTGATCACAATGCCCAATAAGCACCCAGCAATAATTCCTAGCATATTTCCTGTACGATATACAACTATAGAAGTAATCATACCTGAAAAGGCAAGTACAGAACCAACTGATAAATCAATTCCACCCAAGATAATTACAAGAGTCATACCGATTGCAACAATACCTGGAATTGATGCTTGCTGAAGCAAATTAAAAAAATTGTTAAAAGTAAAAAAGTCAGGTGATAATACTGCAGAAATGATTATAAATATAATCAACATTATAATAAGATTATATTTTTTCAATATTTCGCTAACACTCAATTTTGTTTTCATTATCCAATCCTCCCTACTACTGATGCATGTAAAATATGATCTGAGTTAAAATTTGACTTGTTTGAGCACATAATTTGTTTTCCATCATACATTACGTGGATATTATCGCATATTCTAAGTAATTCCTGTAATTCTGAAGATACCACTATGACACTTTTACCCTTACTAGTCATTTCTCGAACCAGTTTGTAAATCTCTTCTTTTGCAATAACATCAATACCCTGAGTTGGCTCATCCAGCAGAAGAATATCGCAATCCTTCATTAACCATTTTGCCAGAATTACTTTTTGCTGATTTCCTCCGGATAAGTTTTGAGTAACAGTCTGTATGGAAGGTGTCTTCACATCTAATTTTTCTTTGTATTTTTGACATTCCTTATTAATACTTTTATATTTAATCCTTCCCCCCTCTTTAAACTTCGATATTGCCACCATAGACATATTCTCCCATACAGGAAGCATTAATACTAAGCCTTGTGTTTTTCTATTCTCAGGAGCTAATCCAATACCGTAGCTGATAGCATCTTGAGTATTTTTAATCTTTACCTTTTTCCCTTTGATGCGAATTTCTCCACTAGTTGCTACCTCAATGCCAAAAAGTGACTGCAGAATCTCTGTTCTGCCAGATCCAACAAGTCCATATAGTCCAATAACCTCTCCTTTATGGAGTGTAAGGTTGATGTTAGAGACTTTATAATTGCACATATTTTTCAATTCTAGAACTACTTCTTCGGAAACCCTATGGTTTTCCTTCTCTTCCGTCTCAATTTGCGATATTTTGATTCCTGTCATATACTCAACCAATGTATTTTCATTCAATTCATTAACTTCCTTACAAACAACAAATTTTCCATCCTTAAGAACAGTAATCCGATTTCCTACAATAAAAAGTTCCTCAAGATGATGGGAAATATAAATAATCGTGATGCCTTTTTCTTTCAAATCTTTAATTACCTTGACCAAAATTTCAAATTCAGACTGGGACAATGTAGAAGATGGTTCATCCATAACGATAAGTTTTGCTTCACAAGCAAGTGCCTTCATAATTTCTGTTAGCTGGCGTTGTCCAATATTTAGGGATGAAATTTTTGCCCTGGCATTAATTTTTATATTCAGACTATCCGCAAGCTTTTGAGTATCCTCATACATCCTATTCCAATCTACAGCTCCTCCTGCAGTCTTCGGATAATTATTAACATAAACATTTTCTGCTACTGTAAGCTCATTAAAGAGAGATAATTCTTGGTAGATAATTGAAATTCCAGCTTTTTTACGTTCTTGTATTCCATGTGACTTTAGCACTTTCCCATTAAAAAAAATTTCTCCACTATCTTCCGTATAAGCTCCTGATAAGATTTTCATTAATGTAGATTTTCCGGCACCATTTGCACCAACCAAACAATGTACTTCTCCCTTTTTAACAGTAAAATCTACATTGTCAAGTGCTTTTACTCCAGGAAAAACTTTACTAATCTTTCGCATTTCTAGAATATTTTCATTCAATATAATACCCCCTTTTCTGTTGTTTTTTAGTAAACCCATTTTCATTATGTAATACTGATTTACCTAAGTATACTTACTATTTGTTTTTGTGTCAACCGACATTTTTACTTATAATTATTAAATAACTTTGTGCAACATTACCACATAAAATTCTTATAGGTATATTTATATTGTGGTTTTGAAATACTATTCTTCGTCCATACCCCTTTTATTTTGTTAATTATTTAACAATGTTTCTTGTCGCGTATTTTTTATTACATCCTTTTCCTTTTTAATATTTCTTATTTAATATATGTATATCTCATAAAAAATAGCAGTATTCTTATTGTTATATAGTGAAATATGCACTATATTATAATGCTAATTTGTACATTATTACAATTGACACACATATAACCGAAAGTTATACTTAAGTAAATACATTTTACATAACTTCAATAATGAAGCACTTGATCAGATTATAAAAGTGGTTCAATTGAAATAAGTGAAAAGGCTCTTAAAAATTTAAATTAAGAAAGGAATAGTAAACTATGAGTAATTTACCAAAAAAAATGAAAGCAATTGTTGCATATGCACCTGGAGATTATCGTTTTGAGATAGTAGATACACCACGTGCTGGAGAAGGCGAAATGATCTTAAAAGTAGAAGCATGCGGTATTTGTGCTGGAGACACAAAAGCATTTGCAGGTGCCGAAAGTTTCTGGGGTGGTCATGGACAACCTGCATATATAAAAGCCCCCATGATTCCAGGACATGAATTTGTGGGTACTGTAGTAGAAATGGGTTCAAATGTGAAAGGTAACTGGAAAATTGGTGACCGAATTTGTCCAGAGCAAATTGTTCCTTGCGGGAAGTGCTTATTCTGTAAGACAGGCCGCCATTGGATGTGTGAAAAGCATGATTTGTTCGGTTTTCAGAACAACACAAACGGTGGTATGGCGGAATATGTAAAATTAACGAAAGAAGCTCTGCCATATTTTGTACCAAAAGATATGCCCATTGAAAAAGCTACATTAATTGAGCCCTTTGCTTGTTCCTTCCACTGTGTAAAACGTGCACAGGTAACAACTACCGATGTCGTAGTTCTGTCAGGTGTTGGAACACTTGGTCTTGGTATGGTAGGTGCTATTAGACAAGCCAATCCAAAGTGCCTTGTTGTACTGGATATGAATGACCAACGTCTGGCAAAAGCAAAAGAATTTGGTGCCGACATCGTTATGAACCCTGGCAAAGAAGATGTAGTTGCAAAAATCAAAGAAATGACCGGCGGATACGGTTGCGATATCTATATCGAAGCTACCGGGCATCCATCAAGTGTTACACAAGGTCTTCAAGCAATACGTAAAATGGGACGTTTTGTAGAATTCTCCGTTTTCGCTCAAGATGTTACTTGTGACTGGTCTATTATCTCCGATCGTAAGGAATTAGATGTACTTGGTTCTCATCTAAGTCCTTTCTGCTATGATACTGTCATTGAATGGATTGGAAATGGCAAACTTCCAACCGAAGGAGTCGTTACGAATAAATTTGCATTAGAGGATTGGGAAAAAGGGTTTCAACTTGCTTCCACCGGAAAAGACGGTGCACTAAAGGTAATTTTGATACCGGACATGCTTCCTGAAGGGAAATAAAGATTTAATTATATTGTATTCGCCGTAATAATCGGTGAGAATGGAGGAAATATGCAGAGAATTATGAACAATCCAGATGATATTGTTGATGAAATGCTTAAGGGTTTTTTAAAGGCTCATTCTGATATCGTGGAATCTACTGATAATCCAAGAGTTGTAAAATCTAAAAGGATGAAGTTAGATACCGTAGGTGTCGTAACCGGTGGTGGTTCTGGGCATAAACCTGCATTTATTGGTTATGTTGGGGAAAATTTATGCGACTCTGTTGCTGTTGGTGAAATCTGCTCATCCCCTACTGCTGCAGCTTTTCTAGATGCTTTCAAAGCAGCTGATAAAGGCAAAGGTATTGCATGTTTATATGGTAACTACTCAGGTGATAACATGAATGTAAAGATGGCAGTAAAAATGGCTAAGAAACAAGGTCTTGAAGTCAAAACTGTCGTTGCTAATGATGATGTAGCCTCTGCCC
>CALDJN010000177.1 GCA_937901695.1 uncultured Anaerocolumna sp. | reverse complement strand
TCCGGGGTTTCTGCCTCGGCCATAGCGGCGGCGGCTGCTTTTTGGCACTGATGAGGCAGAGGTAGAAATTTATAATGGCAGTAAAAATATTGTGGAGTATATTGATGAAGTTGCATTTGAAGATTGGGAACAAAGTAAAGAGGAAATCCCACAAGGGCAGCGTAACAGCACCATGTCACATCATGCTGGGAAAATTATCAAACGCTATGGGAATACAGAAAAGGCGTATAACCTGTTTTTGAAACAGGCTGAGAATTGCAATCCACCGCTTGAAGAAAGTGAATTGAAAATCATCTGGGGCAGTGCTGTCAATTTTGGCAAAAAGGTATCATCACAGAATGGTTATATACCGCCGGAGCAGTTTAACTCAAACTTACAGCTTAAGCCAGAGGATTATTCTGATGTAGGTCAGGCAACGGTAATGGCAAAAGAATACGAATGTCTTCTGCGATATTCCCCTGCTACGGATTATATCGTGTATAACGGAAGCTTTTGGGAAGAATCGAAACCTAAGTCACAGGCGGTTGCACAGGAACTTACTTCCAGACAGCTTGAAGAGGCTGAAACCGAAATCAAGAAAGTTACCAACGAAATGATGCAAAATGGTGCGTGGGAGATACTGGCGGCAATGGGCCCGAAGAAAGCCGTCTCAACATTTAATGAACAGCAGGCACACTCTTTTGATAAATATCAAAGTGCTGTTACCTACCGAAACTATGCCATCAAACGCAGGGATTCCAAGTATATTACTTCAGCTTTAAAAGAGGCTCGTCCTATGCTCGAAATTGAACAGCGCACCTTGGATGCGGATGAATTTTTATTGAATGCACCATCCGTTACTTATGACCTACGTAATGGAATAACATCACCAATGGAACATAATCCGCTCGACTTTATTACTAAGCAGACGGCCGTTGATCCCGACAATGTGGGTTTTGAAATATGGGAGAAAGCACTTGATACATTCTTCTGTGGAGATGCAGACCTTACCAGCTATGTGCAGGAAATTGTAGGGCTGTCTGCTATTGGAAAAGTATATGTTGAGGCTCTTATCATTGCTTATGGTGAAGGACGAAACGGAAAGTCTACCTTTTGGAATGCAGTGTCCAGGGTTCTTGGCTCATACAGCGGAAATATGTCTGCAGATATGCTGACCGTTGGGTGCAGGAGAAATGTAAAGCCGGAACTGGCTGAAGCTAAAGGTAAAAGATTGCTGATTGCGGCTGAATTGGAAGAGGGTATGAGGCTGAATACCTCTAATGTTAAACAGCTGTGTTCTACCGATGAAATTTATGCAGAGAAAAAGTACAAAGACCCATTTTCCTATATTCCCAGCCATACTTTGGTGCTGTATACCAACCATCTGCCAAAGGTCGGTGCGATTGACAAAGGCACATGGCGAAGGTTGATTGTAATTCCATTTGGAGCAAAGATTGAAGGCAGTGCGGATGTGAAGAACTATGCAGATTTCTTGTTTGAAAATGCTGGAGGAGCAATTCTTTCATGGGTAATTGAGGGTGCAAAAAAGGTAATCAGCCATAACTATAAAATTACCACTCCACAGCAGGTCAAGGATGCCATTGAGGCATACAAAGAAAACAATGACTGGCTTAGCCATTTTTTGACGGAATGCTGTGAGGTGGAAGATTCTTATAACGCAAAGTCCGGCGAGGTCTATAACTCATACCGTGCCTATTGTATACAGGTGGGTGAGTTTATTCGCAGTACAGCAGATTTCTACACTGCCTTGGAATCCGCAGGATTCGGCCGTAAGAAAACAAGAGCCTGCAATATTATCACTGGACTCCGATTAAAGTCGGAATTCTTGGAATAAAGCCATTTTCCCAATAGTGTGGAGGTCTATGGAAGTCTTATATATAACTTCTCTTAGAAGTAAAAAAATAAGACTATATAAAAAGTTAAGGAAATGCATTCCATAGACCTCCTCACCTACCCAAAATTATGACTGATGGAGGTATCATGAGAGAAAAAGTAATAGAACAGAAACTTGTGGCAGCAGTAAAGAAAAATGGTGGCATCTGTCCGAAGTTTACATCTCCAGGCTTTGATGGAATGCCTGATAGATTGGTATTGATGCCTGGTGGCAGGTTTGCTTTTGTGGAGGTTAAGGCTCCAGGGCAGAAACCAAGAGCACTGCAGGCAGCAAGACACAAATTATTACATTGTTTGGGATTTAGAGTATACATCTTGGATGATGAAAGCAAGATTGGAGGGATACTGGATGAAATACGAGCCACATAGTTATCAGCAGTTTGCCATTTCATATATTGAGGAACATCCTGTGGCAGCAGTCCTTTTGGATATGGGCTTAGGGAAAACGAGCATTACGTTGACTGCCATCAATGATTTATTGTTTGACAGCTTTGATATTCATAAAGTCCTTGTGGTTGCGCCCCTTCGTGCAGCAAGAAATACATGGTCTGATGAAATCAGTAAATGGGAACATCTGAGTGACCTGCGTTATGCCATAGCGGTTGGCACAGAATCCGAAAGAGTGACAGCACTGATATCCAAAGCAGATATTTATATCATCAACCGTGAAAATGTGCAGTGGCTGATTGAGTCAAGTGGAGTTCCCTTCGATTTTGATATGGTGATTGTAGATGAGTTGTCATCTTTCAAGAATCACCAAGCAAAACGATTCAGAGCCTTAATGAAAGTAAGACCAAAGGTTAGAAGAATGATAGGACTTACAGGTACCCCATCTAGTAACGGACTTATGGATTTATTTGCAGAATTTAAGTTGCTGGATATGGGAGAACGGCTTGGAAGATTTATTGGTCAGTATAGAACGGCATATTTCAAGCCGGATAAAATGAATGGGCAGATTATTTTTTCCTATAAGCCACTGCCTGGAGCAGAACAGCAGATTTACAACAAAATATCAGATATCACGATTTCCATGAAGTCTACCGATCATATAAAGATGCCGGAACTTGTAAATTCCAGATATGTGGTGCATTTATCGGAGAAAGAACAGGAACGATATGAAGAATTGAAAAAAGACCTGGTGCTGCAGTTACCAGATGGAGAAATTACAGCAGCCAATGCCGCATCACTTTCTACCAAGCTTTGTCAGATGGCAAATGGGGCAGTATATTCTGATGATGAAGATATTCTAAAAATTCATGATAAGAAACTGGATGCCCTTGAAGATATTATCGAAGCAGCAAATGGAAAGCCGATACTGGTGGCTTACTGGTTTAAACATGACCTTCAGAGAATCACCGAAAGGCTGCATAATCTGAAAGTACCTTTTTCAAAATTAGATACTGATGCAAGCATTCGAAATTGGAATGCAGGAGAACTTCCTGTGGCAATGATCCATCCGGCATCTGCTGGACACGGACTTAACCTTCAAAGTGGTGGTTCAACCCTTGTGTGGTTTGGACTTACCTGGAGCCTGGAACTGTATCAACAGACAGTGGCAAGATTATGGCGGCAGGGTCAGACAGCAGGTACTGTGGTGGTACAGCATATTATTGCTAAAGGCACAATTGATGAACGAGTGATGAAAGCATTATCCTTAAAGGATAGTACCCAGTCCGCATTGATTGATGCTGTTAAGGCGGAAATCTCAGACAACATTTGAAAACCTAAGACAATCCAAGCCAATCCGAGTGCAATAAAATTTCGGAGGTAAGGATATGAACATTATCTGGCAGTATTTAGATAAACGCAGTGCGGCCGTAAATGCCTTAATGGATTACAGCAGTATGGAATATATTATCAGTCATACGGATGAGGAAATCAAGAATGCCCATGACAAGATGAGTGGTATCCGAAGTCCCCAGTTTGATGGGATGCCAAGAGTCCATAATCCCCAGGCGGGAGAAGAACGTATCTTAAATGGAATTGAAGAAATCGATGTGCTAAAAGAACGTTACAGACAAGCCGTGGAGTACATGGAATGGTTTAAGCCTGCATGGGAGCAGCTGACCGAGGATGAGCATTATGTGCTTGAAAAATTCTACAGCAATGAAGATAGTCAGACAGGTGCGGTATATGACATATGCGACCATTTTCACATTGAGCGTTCCTC
>CALDJN010000176.1 GCA_937901695.1 uncultured Anaerocolumna sp. | reverse complement strand
ATAAGCAGAAGAATGTGGATAAAAATATTGTGATTAAAGGGGTTACCATAGGCAAAATCGTAGATTATGGTATAAAGGATTCTATGAATATGGGAGCGTGTATGGCGCCGGCCGCATATTCTACTATATCACAAAATCTAAAGGATATGAATCAGCTGCCACTTTACTATGATAAAATCATTACAGGAGATCTTGGATATGTCGGTAAAGATATTTTAATTGATTTATTAAAACAGGATGGTTTTGATATTAGCAGTAATCATATGGATTGTGGAATTGAGATATTTGATAAAGATTCCCAGGATACCCATGCAGGCGGAAGTGGATGTGGATGTAGTGCTATTACGCTGACAGGATTCATTTTACAAAAAATGAGACGTGGAGAATGGAACAGGGTATTATTTGTACCTACCGGATCTTTACAGTCTACCGTAAGCTTTAATATTGGTAATTCCATTCCCGGAATAGCTCACGGTATCATACTGGAGACTTTAAACCATTAGGCGCTAAAGCGCCGGAATTGATGTTAGGTTGAAAAAAGTAAACTTTTTTCAACCAGCAATTTGTGCTGGGGCACAAATCGCTATCGTTCTCAAAGGCGATAAACGCCAGAATCGAGGTTATTATGGATTATTTATTAGCATTTTTAGTAGGTGGAGGAATCTGTGCAATTGTACAAATATTTATGGATAACACGAAACTTATGCCGGGAAGAATCATGGTAATCCTAGTATGTCTTGGTGCACTTCTTGGTGCAGTAGGAATATATGAACCTTTTGCAAAATGGGCAGGTGCAGGTGCAACCGTTCCACTTCTTGGATTCGGTAATGTGTTATTTAGAGGAATTAAGGAAGGTATTATGAAAGAGGGATTTATCGGCGTATTCAAGGGTGGGTTTACAGCAACTGCGGTAGGTATTTCGGCAGCATTAATATTTGCTTATTTAGCATCCCTTATATTTAATCCAAAGATGAAAAGTTAAGTTTAGATGTTACAGTTTAGCTGGTGGCATCCCACAGGCTGAACTGAACTGTAACCTTTCGATATTTCAAGCAGTTCGGTATACCTAAATATTAAGATTAATCCAATTAACTTGTTAACTCATATATTAGATGTGTTTGAAAGCTTATGGTTTTTTAATTACTATAGAAAGGTATATTGGCTGCTTTTAATATAGATTAGCTTAAAACAGAAGGGGCAGAAAACTGCCCCTTCTGGTGAGATAAATTAATAATTATAGTTAAAGTAATCTTTTATATCTGATTCGGTATTACCTTCATCTGTTCCTGTTCCTTCATCTTCCGGAGTAGGAGTCGGGGTTGGAGTAGGAGTTGGCGAAGGAGTTGGTGTAGGCGTGGCCGGATCATAATCAAAGTTTGGTATTATAGCACTTCCAGCTGTGTGTACATCACAAGTTTCCGTTGGTAAAATATTAGGTGTATCCTGTGTTTTACTAGTTTCTTCTTTAATTAAATATACTTGTTCCTTTGTAGAAGATTTAGGACAATATTCTGTTGCAATTTTTCCAGAGTCCTTACATATAGTAGCTTTTACATGAATATCACATTTTTCGGTAGGAACAGTACCTTTTGCAAAATACTCCGTTCTAACTGTTGAACCACCGACATATTGATCACATAATCCATCTACGGCTAGTTTTCCACTCTTTGTACATATTTTTGCGGATACTATAGAATCAGGTATGGTAAATGGAACATTCTTAAGGTCTTTTTTAATATGAATTTGTTCCATTACATCACGCCAAATTCGTTTGTGATAACTTAAATCTGTTTGTTTACGGTTGTTATCATATCCGGACCAAATGGTGGCAGTGTAATACGGTGTATATCCTGAGAACCATAAGTCGTTGTCATTAGTTGATGTGCCGGTTTTACCTGCAATAGGCATTCTAATATTTGGAAATCTAACAGAGGTACCGGTACCAATTTTAACTACGTCTTCCATTGCATTTGTTAAAAGGAAAGAAGTAGATTCTTTCATAACCTGCTTTTTAATGGGTTTATTTTCTAATAATATCTTACCATTATGGTCTAATATCTTAGTGTAGAAAGTTGGTTCTGTATAAACACCACTATTGGCTACAGCTGCCATAGCAGCAGTTAATTCAAGGTTTGATACACCTTTTGTAATACCACCAAGAGCAGTAGGTAAGTTAATATCAGAATATCCATTTTCATCAGATTCAACCAAGGTAGTAAAACCAAGTTTTTGTAAATAATCAAATCCAACTTGTGGAGTTACCTGATTAAAAGCCTTAACTGTAACAATGTTCATGGAACGATATATAGCTCTTCTTAATGTAGTAAGACCTTCATATACACCATTGTAGTTTGAAACGTATTTTGAAGAACCTGGATATTGGTATGGAGCATCGTCAATAACGGAAGCTAATGTCATCCCTGCTGAATCCAAGGCAGGCAGGTAAGTGGATAAAACTTTGAAAACGGAACCGGGTTGCCTTACTGTGTTAGTAGCACGGTTTAGGGTTCTGTTACCTGTTTTTTTACCACGGCCGCCAATGAGAGCAACTACTTGACCTGTAGATTGATCCATAATTACCATAGAGGATTGAGGCTGTAATATTAAGCTGGAATTCTCTAACAGTACTTTGTCTCCTTCTTCTATCTTTGCTGCTTTAAAATCTTTAATCAGATTTAATGCATCTTCTTTGTTTGAAAAATAGGAAAAATACTTGCTGGTAGATCCTGCAAATTCTTTTAAATCATCAATATGATAATGTATAGTTTCTCCATTGGATTTTAAAATGGATAAGGCGTAGGTTAGTTCCCAATAGGAGGTAGACCCTACTGCAGGGAAGTAATCCGGATTAGAATAAACATTATCTAATATTTTTTGTACATCAGAATCCAGTGTAGTATATATATCTAAACCACCACTGTATAAAGCATTACTTGCCTGGGTATAAGTATATCCTTTTTTTGTTTGTAAGTCTTCGAGAGCTTGTTCAATTAATTCATCTACGAAATAACTATAGTAAGATTCATCTGCCATTTCTTCGTTAACAGATTGAATTCTGGAATAAACGTCGTCTTCCTTAGCTTTGTTGTATTCTTCCTCAGTACAATGACCAAGACGAAGCATATTATTTAACACTTCAGCCCTACGTTTTGCATTATTTTCTTTGTGAGTAATTGGATTCATATAAGTAGGTGACTGTGCAATTGCAGCAATAACAGCAGCTTCTGATAAATTCAATTCACTGACATCCTTATTAAAATAACGTCTGGAGGCTGTTTGCACGCCATAACTTCCTGCACCTAAGTTAATATTGTTTAGATAATATTCTAATATAAGATCTTTATCCAATTTATTTTCTAGTTGTATAGCTAAATACTGTTCCTGAACCTTTCTTACGACACGATCGGTAAAATTATCTTCAGCACCGCCATTAAAAACCTGATTCTTAATAAGCTGTTGTGTAATAGTACTGGCACCTTCGTCAAAACGTCCACTGCTTAAGCCTGAGAAAAATGCACGAAAGATACCTTTTACATCAATACCATCGTGCTCGTAAAATCTTTCATCTTCAATGCTGATAAAAGCGTTGCGAACTACTTCAGGAATTTCATTTATCTTTACATATACACGATTGGATTCCGCACCTGCTAAAGTTTGAATAAGATTACCGTCTTTATCATATATATTGGTTGTAAAGCCAGTTGGTACTACATTTATCTGATCAATACTTGGTGCACTGTCAGCTAAACCCTTTAATATACCAAAGCCGGCAAAGGCTCCTACTATAATCAAGAATACGAAACCAACTAATATCACTCTAAAAAGGTTAACTCCAGCTTTGGAAGCAATTTTTCTAGAAGTGGATTTTATCTGCTGTTGTTTTTTCATTGTTCCTTTTCTACTAAAGTCCATAAAAAAACCTCCTTCATCCTGCCATTATACCAAATATATAATGTAAAATAAAGAAAAATTTGTTGATGCGATTAATCTTAAAACTTTTTTAAAAGTTTCATAATATATATTATAATATTAGTACAGAATTATTCATAATTGCGTAAAAGGCACTACCTAAATTCTCTATAATAGCTTTACCATTAGTTGCTTCAATCACTTTTTTCACAAATTGATTATAAAGACTTACAGGTACTAAATTTGTCATAATAACAATATCTGTATACTCCGTATCTAAAATTGTGATTTCCATTTGGGATGTAATATATTGCAGTTTACCAATACCATTATAATCTGTGGTTATCTTTAGCTCGATACCCCTTAACTTCTCTAGAATAACACTATTTTTTAATCCTTCTTTTGCAGCACTTTGATAAGCTCTTACCAAACCACCGGTACCCAATAATGTTCCGCCAAAGTATCTGGTTACAACAACGGCAGCATTATGCAAACCTTCTCCCAGTAATACATCAAGCATAGGCAAGCCAGCAGTTCTAGAGGGTTCTCCATCATCACTGCAACGCTGGATTTCATTGTTGTCGCCAATTACGTAGGCAGAGCAATTATGGGTAGCATCGTAATATTTTTTCTTTGTCTGTTCTATAAATTCAATCGCTTCTTCTTCTGTATTTACAGGTACAATGGTGGCAATAAATCTTGACTTTTTCTCAGTGATTTCTCCAATTCCGCCTTGGTAAACAATTCGAAAGGAATTTATAATAATCATCTCCTTTATAGTAAAGTAGTTTTATCTTATTAGAATTTTAACCCCGTCAGGAAAGTCCTCCGCTTTTGAAAGGGGGAGCAAGGACTTGCCTGTTTCTGCAGGAGTTCAAGCTCCTGCTAAAATGCCACATAGTGAAAATAAGGTTATGAGCAAGTAGCGTAAGTGGATTGCGAATATCCGCTTTGGCTGTGCTCAGTGTTATATTTTGCTTTACAAACTCTTAAAATTAGATAAATTGATTTTGAGCTGGATTATATTCATATTCAATTGTTTTTAATTTCTCTTTTAAGCTTGCTTCATCTATGTTTAGACTTTTACATAAATCATCAAGGTTTTTATAATGATCTCTTAAATAAGTGTTGATAAAACTTAATAATATGACTGGATCTTGTGGAATTGTCATTTAACCGCCTCCAAAATATTTATTCACTGCTATTTTATCATAATTAACTAGTAATTCAAGCAGTGTTAGTAATTCCAGAGGCTACTGAAGAAGTCTTTTATTTATAATCATGTAACTCTGAACAAAAATTAAAAAAGTTGGGCTGGGGAGGAATCTGGATAATCTAATTTTCCTTACGAATTTATATTTGTAGTTTTACAGTTAGAATGATAAAACAACGATTTTTCAGTAGTCCGTCACTTCTATTATATTGTAATATATTGACTAAGATAATTTTATCTAATACAATAAGATATAGAAATAAAACGTGAAATAAATATTCAATATTTAATAATCAAAGAGTATTGTTTATATAAATTTAACTTTCATACATGTGAAAACCATAATACAAGATTATGGAGAAATGAGGTTTCTATGGATTTATTTGAATATATGAGAAATAACACTATGGAAAAAGAATCGCCATTAGCCTCCAGGTTACGTCCAACTACATTGGAGGAAGTTGTAGGGCAAAGCCATATTATTGGTAAGGACAAGCTGTTATATCGAGCGATAAAAGCAGATAAAATTAGTTCTATCATATTTTATGGACCTCCGGGTACAGGCAAAACTACATTGGCACGTGTTATTGCCAATACAACAAGTGCTTTTTTTACCCAGATTAACGCTACCTCAGCAGGAAAAAAAGATATGGAAGATGTGATTGCTAAGGCAAAAGACAATTTAGGAATGTACAGTAAGAAGACGATTCTATTTATCGATGAAATTCACCGCTTTAATAAAGGACAACAGGATTATTTACTGCCTTTTGTAGAAGATGGAACTATTATATTAATAGGTGCAACAACAGAAAATCCATACTTTGAGGTAAATAGCGCGTTGATTTCCCGTTCCATCATATTTGAATTAAAATCCTTAGAGCAGGAAGATATAAAGAAACTTATTCTAAGGGCTTTAACAGACAAGGAAAAAGGAATGGGCGCATATAATGCGGTTATTGATGAGGAGGCATTGGATTTTGTTTCCGATATAGCCAATGGAGATGCAAGAGCTGCATTAAATGCCATTGAACTAGGCGTTTTAACAACGGAACGGTCTGAAGATGGGAAGATTCATATAACACTTGATGTTGCAAGTGAGTGTATTCAAAAGAGAGTAATCCGATATGATAAAACCGGAGATAATCATTATGATACCATATCTGCATTTATTAAAAGTATGAGAGGTTCTAACCCTGATGCGGCTATTTATTACCTGGCAAGAATGTTATATGCAGGAGAAAGTATTACATTTATATCAAGAAGAATCATGATATGTGCAGCAGAAGACGTATCCAATGCAGATCCTAATGCTTTGGTAGTAGCCACCGCCGCGGCACAGGCAGTAGAACGGGTTGGTATGCCGGAGGCAAGAATTATATTAGCCCAAGCGGTAGCCTATGTGGCTTGTGCACCAAAAAGCAATGCATCTTATTTGGCAATTGATGAGGCAATGGAAGTAGTAAAGAAGGAAAAAACAGCTTCTATTCCTTCTTATCTAATGGATGCTCATTATGGCGGAGCAAAAGAAATAGGACACGGATTGGGCTATAAATATGCTCATGATTATAAAAATCATTATGTGAAACAGCAATATTTGCCGGATGAATTAAAGGATAGAGTCTTTTATCAGCCATCCGGTCAAGGATATGAGAAAAAAATCATGGAACATCTAAATAAAATAAAAGAAGAGGCTGAGGAATAAATTATATCAGAAGCTTAAACTCCTGCTAAAACAGGGAAGTGGCTGTTGCAAAACAAAAGAGATGTCATTCAAATTTAGCAAAGAAAATAGAGGAAGGATTTAATAAGCTGTTGCAAAACAAAAGAGATGTCATTCTGAGAGCAAATTCAGCTTGCTGAATTATGCGCAAAGAATCTCACTTTAGGATGAGATTCTTCGCGAATTCAACTTCGTTGAATTTTTGCTCAGAATGACACTCTTTCATTGGAATGTAAATATGTAGTTCCCTTTATTGAGATTTTCTAAATTTCTGCCAATCTGATTTGACCTATTCTATTTTTACATAAAAAAAGAACGGTTATATCAACTTTGTATGATATACCATCCACTATAAAACATCTGGAAGTTAGTTCCAATTGCTTTCACTTATTTTTAGGTAAACTTCATTATGCATCATAACATACTTTGAAATAAAAGTCTAGTATTTATTTTTATTTTCCAGTAATATATAGCAGTAACCCATAGGAGAAATTAAAATAAAAGAACTTAAACCATTAGTTCGCTAAGGACCTTAAGGAGGTATCATGGAAGGAAAAATGGACGACAACCATTTCAGCGAGAAGCATGAAGAGCTAAGAAGTGAGTGGAAAAAGGAAGAGAAACATTTAGAACAATGTGTTGCTGTTATACAGAATAATATTAATGGCTACACAGAAAAATTAAAAGTTATACGAGAAGAGACTAAGGAATTATACGATAATTACCGATCCAACAACCCGGAACTTCATAATGATTTAGTCATTGGACTTAGTATGCAATCTAATATGGAAAGAGCTTTAAACAAGAATCTGTCTGCTCTTGAAAAACCGTATTTTGGAAGAATTAATTACGTAGAACATGAAGAGGGTGAGAAGGTTCTAGACAAAGAAGACCCGGAAAACAAAATATATTCCCTTTATATAGGTAAAAACGGAATCAGCAAAAGTAGTACAGATATAGTCATTGTTGATTGGAGAGCACCTGTTTCAAGTGTTTATTATGATAGTGAGATTGGAGAAAGCTTTTATCTATCACCTTACGGAGAACCAATCTATATATCCTTAAATTTAAAAAGAACTTTTGAAATATCTTCGAGTAAATTAATTGACTATTATGATACAGATGTCATTGCAAATGATGAATTCCTGACAAAATATCTAAGTAAAAGTAAGGAAGTTGTATTAGGAGAAATCATAGCAACCATTCAAAAGGAACAAAATGAAATTATACGAGATACTCCCTGGCACAATGTTATCGTTCAAGGAGTAGCAGGAAGCGGTAAAACCACAGTAGCCATGCATCGTATTTCTTATACTCTTTACAATTATAAAGAAAAATTTCGTTCCGATGAATTCTATATTATTGGCAGCAATAAAATGCTGCTAAATTATATTACAGGCGTTCTTCCAAATCTTGATGT
>CALDJN010000175.1 GCA_937901695.1 uncultured Anaerocolumna sp. | reverse complement strand
GACTTAACCTCTTAAAATTTTTGCTCCTCATATCAAACTTTGACCTTTCTGGACTTTGTCCGTGTTAAGTTAGTAAATATTCTAACTTAAGTTAAAAGCTGCTACCCTAGATTTGCATAAATTACTGAGACAATACACCCCTTTCTTCCTTTATACCTAAAACTTAACATTTTTTCTTTTATTAGTAAATAGTAACTTATCTATCCTTTTCTTCATAAATAGGGCAAGTTCGATATATTTCGCAAATTTACACCAACTTTACATTATCAAAATATGTACCACTTTCCAAATGAAAACATATAATAAATAGAAACTAAATATATTTAGGTGAATCATGGATCATAACTCATATCACTATATTAACCAAGACTACAATCGCTATAGAAATGATTATGGCAGCATGTATAATGGCAATGAAAATTACAATATTAATTACCCTAATCTAATGCCTTATCAAAATGATCAGCCACAGCCTGCACCAGCTAGGCAGAGGATACGTGAAAATCCACCTATGAAAAGTCCTAGTATTTTTGTATACCCGGAGAATGTACCAAATGCACTTTCCTTAATTGAGCAAGCATTAGGCGGTGAAACGGAAGACCGTATATTTTATGGATTTTTAATTGAAAATGCACCATCTGAGGAAGATGCTCGTATTATTGATAGCATACGTCAAGATGAGATAAAACATTATGGACTATTCCGTCAAATCTACTATGAATTGACTGGAGAAATGACACCAGAAAGTAACGAAGAAGAAGTTGAGCAGCCCCAAAGCTATTGTGATGGACTCAAACATGCCTTGCTTGGCGAACAAAGTGCAGTTTCAAGATATCGCCAGATTCTATATGCTATGCGGTCAAGAATTCATATTAATATGTTAACTGAAATTATGACCGATGAAATTAGACACGGATTACTTTATAACTATTTATATTCCAAAAATGGATGTAACGTGTAAAAGTGCTTATAGGGATGTGCTGATTAAGCGGCAAAAAGTGGATATAAACACATCTGTGGGACATTAGTTGCTCCATAGATGTGTTTTTTAGGGTTCCACCCCATCAGAAACTTTTTATATATTCTACTACGGTTTCAGCGCAATCTCCGTAGCCGAAGGATAATATGGTACAATAATATATGCGCCTTCATGTATAACATCGGAAGTTAATCCATTGCTTCTTTTAATTTCATCAATATATGTATAAATATCCGAATATTCTTCTGTCATATATGTTTCCGCTATACTCCAAAGAGAATCCCCCTGCTCTATTTTCACACTGGTAACAAGTTTTTCTTTTGAAGGTGATTTTTCTGCAATGACTTGAGTAGATATGTTAAAAAAGGAAAGAAGGATTACAGTAAAAAGAAATACACCTAAAATAATCATGGTTGGTTTTTTTTCAAACATAATTGTAAGTTTCCTTTGAAATGAACTTTTTTGAATGGAACGTGTACGATACATATGATTCATCTTTCATGCCTCCTAGTTTTTATCTATCTGTTAACTATCGTTCTCTATCCTTGTTTTCAAGTTCTGCATATACTAAGTTGTCCGAACAAGCGTTGCGAACATGTGTTTTTATTTTCTTATCCTTATTATATTCTCCAAACATTTGTTTGTCAATAGATTTTTTCAAAATTCCGAACATAAGTTTTGCATTTTAAAAATTTATATGATATAATAAAAACGGAGTGAGAGCAAACAGGCTATTTCAGATTAGTTCTTAAAACGAAAGCAAAAGTTTATATTATTTTTACCGAGTAAATTTATTATAAATATTACCGGGCAAAAAACCACACGATTGGAGGTATATGAATGAGTTATGGTAAAATAAGTGCCAAACAAAAAGAAATCTTAGAATATTTAAAATCACAGATTATTAATAAAGGATATCCACCTGCTGTACGTGAGATATGCGAAGCAGTTAATTTAAAATCTACATCTTCTGTTCATTCCCACCTTGAGACACTTGAGAAAAACGGTTATATAAGACGGGATCCTTCCAAACCTCGAGCTATTGAGATTATTGATGATGAATTTAATTTAACAAGAAGGGAACTTGTAAGTGTTCCTATCGTTGGTACTATCACAGCCGGTGAACCTATTCTTGCTGTTGAGAATATTGAAGGTTACTTCCCATTGCCTTCCGAATATATGCCTAACGAAGAAACTTTTATGTTAAAAGTGAAAGGTGAAAGCATGATTAATGCTGGCATATTTGATGGCGATAAAATATTAGTACAAAAACAAAATACTGCTTCCAATGGTGAAATTGTTGTAGCACTTATTGATGATTCTGTTACAGTAAAAACATTCTATAAAGAAAAAGGCTATTACCGATTACAACCGGAGAATGATACTATGGAACCAATCCTGGTTCCGGAAGTGAATATATTGGGTAAAGTTATTGGATTGTTCCGTATCTTTCAATAATCCATAACTCCTACATAAAATTAACAGGGCTATTACTTTCTAGCCGTTCTGAATATAATATTGAAAAACCATGAAAATCATGATATTTCAAAAAATGATACTCAGAATGTATAGTAAAGTATAGCCTTTTTTCTATTACAAAATTTTTAACTTCTTAAATCAAAACAAAACTAACAAGAAGCATATTTTTTAATGGAACTTAATTCTTCAAAAAACTAATTGTATATTTAAAAATGAAAAAGATAATAATAAACATGTAACATTTAATTAATTACTTCTCAGGAGGAAATGAAAAATGGAGCATTCAGGAAATACTCATAATACGAATACCCGAAATGATGCTACAACAACTACTAGAAATACCAATACTACAAAAGATACTACAACATCTAGAAATTCCAACAATACAAAAGATACTACAACATCTACTACCAGAAATGCCAATACTAAAAACGATGCAACAACTTCTAGAAACAATACTACAAAAGATACTACAACATCTACTACTAGAAATGCCAATACTAGAAACGAGTTTCAAGATACAAATAGATAATTAATATACTATGAAAGAAGGGGCTGTTGCAAAACTGTGTCATCCTTTGCTAAAATTGGGCAAGGAATCTCATGTTAATGTGAGATTCTTCGAGCATAATTCAGCAAGCTGAATTTACTCTCAGAATGACATTCTTTATTTTGTAACAGCCCCTTTTTTATTCATCAGTTATTCATCAGTTATTCATCTGTTATTCATCTGTCTTTTCATCAGTTATTCATCAGCTTTTTCTTCTGTTTTTTCATCAGTCTTTTCTTCTATTTTTTCACCTGTTTTTTCACCTGTTTTTTCTTCTGTTTTTTCATCTGTTTTTTCTTCTGTTTTTTCATCTGTTTTTTCTTCTGTTTTTTCATCAGTCTTTTCACCAGTCCTTTCATCAGTCTTTTCATCAGTTTATTCATCATCTGTATATTTATATACAATTTCGCCATTAATTATGGTATAAGCAGTGTGTGTAAATACCTCCATAGGATTGCCAGTAAATATAGCTATATCAGCATCCTTTCCAACCTCTATACTTCCTACTCTGTCCCCAACACCGCAAATAATAGCGGGATTAATGGTAATGGCTTTTAATCCTTCTTCAATACCCAGCCCTTTTTTAGCAGCCAGACCAGCATATATAGGAAGGTATTGAATTAACGTAACTGGGTGATCTGTCATGATTGCAACTTTAACACCTTTTCGGCTTAGAACACCTGCTGATTTTAAATCTGCATTTTGCGCTTCCAGCTTGTTTCTGCAGGCTAAATAAGGCCCCAGAATGGTGCAAAAACCACTGTCACTAATTTCATCTGCAATAATATGCCCTTCTGAACAATGATCCAAAGTCATATTCAAGTCAAATTCTTTTGCAATA
Source organism: uncultured Anaerocolumna sp. (assembly GCA_937901695.1). GTDB lineage: Bacteria > Bacillota > Clostridia > Lachnospirales > Lachnospiraceae > Anaerocolumna. Next base: position 5,113 of record CALDJN010000175.1, on the reverse strand, counting down.
CGAATGGCTGTTAGAATATCATCTATACGATGAACATGGGCTTTTAAAGGAATCTTTTTATCCAGAACCGGAACCCAAGGTTCTAATCGAAAATCTTCCTCAAACTCTTCACCAATCTCATAAGCATGCTCTTTCTTTTTCTTGTACTGCTGTGCCATATACAACTCTTCCCGTAACATGGCGGCAATAGTCATTCTTGAAGTTGGTGGCAGATTCATCTCCTGAAAAGTTGTCTTAGGATTTTCTCCAAAAGAAACTTTAATTGCAGCAGGTGCTAAAACAATCATGTTCTCAATGACCCTCCCATGAGTCTTCATAAAGGTAAATTGTCCTCCAACTACACTTACGCTGCCTGGACCTACCATGACTGAAGTAATCCCTGCCTGTATAGCATTATGAAAAGCAGGATCCATTGTATTGATGGCATCTATAGCTCTTAAGTAAGGTGCAATCGCCGAAGTTGTTTCGTTGCAATCTTCACCTTCCTTTCCTTTCTTTTCCTCTGATATACCAATATGGCAATGTGCGTCAATAATTCCTGGCATAACCCATAAACCTTTGGCATCTATCAATAAATCCTCTTCATTTAAAGTGATATCAATATTCTCCTCTACAGCAGCTATTTTATCATCTATGATTAAAATATCTCCCTGTTCCAATATTTTATCTGCCATAGTCAATACTTTACCGTTTTTAATTAACAACATAATAGAAGCATTCTCCATTTTTATATATTTCTAATCCCCTATTCAGTTTTTCATGTATAGGGTAAAAATATTCATATATAAAAATTGATATTTGAACAGTAAATAAATTCCTTGCAAAGTCTGAATTGTAAGAATCTGTCTTTCCTATGGACTTGTGGAATTTTCTATAAAGTAAAAAAAGTTTTCCATGAATGAATTCATAGAAAACTTTTATATCAAACCACTTTAATGCCATTATAAATAAAGATTAAAAACAACATTCCTATGCTTCCAGTTGTTCTTTACTTACAGATTTACCATCTCTCCAGATTCTTTCCAAATCATAGAATAATCTGTCTTCTTTAGAGAATACATGAATTACTACATCGCCATAATCTAATAGTATCCAGCTTGAGGTACGTAAACCTTCTACTCGTTTTGGATTATATCCACGTCTTCCTAATACTTCCTGAACGTTATCAACTAGAGCCTGTACCTGTGATGCGTTAGTACCGTTAGCTATAATAAAATAATCTGCAATAATTGAAATATTACCTATTTCTAATATTTTGATATCTTCAGCCTTTTTATCTTCTAATGCTTCGTATGCTAATTTAGCCATTTCCTTTGACGTATTGTTCATTGAATGACCCCTTTCACCTTATAATATTTTGAAATCACATGCTATCTGATAATGCTCTTATAATATTCATACGCGTCTACTGTAGTAGTATCCACTTCCAATTGTAAATTTTTTAAATAGTTAATAGTATTTTCTAATATTTGATACACTGCAAGGTCTAAATTATTAAATGCTAAAGTTCTAATCTCATGAAGATTTGGTATTCTATCAGAAGACCGGCTTGGTTCAATATAATCTGCTGTAAAAACAATTTTTTCAAGTAAAGTCATATCTGGTTTGCCTGTAGTGTGAAAACTTATGGCAGACTGAATCTCTTTATCTAAGATTCCATATTTGGATTCTGCATAATATGCACCCAGTTTACCATGTAGTAAATAAGGACTTTTTTCCTCTGTTTTTGAAATATTTATTCCATACTGGCGGCATTCTGAAAGAAGTACCTCATTAGTTAAACACTTTGCACTATCATGAAGGAGACCTGCTATCAAAGCTTTTTCTTCATCTGCTCCATGTTTTAAAGCCATGGAAAAACTGGTTGTCTGAACACCTAATGTATGATAAAATCTTTTCTCCGTCTGAACTTTAGACATTGCTTGTTGTAAACCAAATAAATCGTACTGCATTTTTATAGCCTTTCTTATATAAAATCAATCTTTATACAACCCATGCTCTCGTATATATTCTTCTACTGAGCTTGGTACATAATATCGGATAGATTTTCCCATTTTCACATGCTCTCTTAACATTTCCGAAGACAAATCCATGTTTGGAATCTCCAGTAAATGAATTTTTCCATGATAGATTTCTTCCAAACGATGAACCTGTCCTTCTATTCTTTCTTTTGGAAAATGGTATCTTCCTGCAGCAACTATATGTGCAAGGTGAAAAATAATATCTGGAGTTTTCCATTTTTCAATTTGTTGCAGTGAATCTAACCCTAAGATAAAATAATATTCATTTTCCGGATACTCCTTCGTCAATTGCTGCAAAGTATCAGCTGTATAAGTAATTCCTTCCCGTTCTAACTCCATTGTGGATAATTCAAAATGGGGATTTCCTTTAATAGCCAATTTGACCATTTCTATTCGATGGTGGTCACTGGCAATTGGATCATGGAGTTTATGAGGTGGTTTCTTAGAAGGCATTATTAATATTTTATCCAACTGTAATTGCTCATAGGCACTTTCTGCAAGTATAAGATGAGCCATATGAATGGGATTAAACGTTCCACCCATGATTCCAATCTTACTCATATATTTACTCCTACATAGAAAATTCTTCCGTATCTATTCCATTAATAGCGTTTATTATAATTTACCTCTTTGTTACTTTATTTTCTTTCGGAAGTTCAATCTTCTTCTTATTCTTAGATTCTCTGTAAAGAACAATCTTTTTCCCAATTACTTGTATAACTTCAGAATGAGTTCTTTCACCTAATATTTGTGCAATTTCTTTCGGATCATCTAAGCAATTCTTTAAAACATGAATTTTAACTAATTCTCTTGCTTCTAATGCCTCATTTAACCCGCTGGTTAATTCCGGTGTAATACTCGATTTTCCAACCTGGTAAATGGGTTCTATATTCATTGCCAAGCCCTTTAAATAAGCTCTTTGTTTACTTGTCATATATTCTCCTCTAATCTTATTTATTTGTAATAATCAAATTGTAATCCATACATTCTTACCGTATCGCCTTCTTGAATACCTAATGCCTCCAGCTCTTCAAGAATTCCATTATCCTTTAAAAAACGTTGGAAGAACTCAAATCCACGTTCAGAATCTAAGTTGGTATAACCTAACATTCTATCAATACGAGGACCTTCCACAACAAATACATGCTCACTTTCTTGTTCTACCGTATATGGCTCGTTAGAGAAGGTATCTTCTTCTGGGAAATACTCTCTTTCGAAAACAATTGGAGTTGTATCTATGGAATCAAGCATTTCTCTTACATAGTAAAGCAGCTCCTTAATGCCTTTACCGCTTACTGCAGAAATAGGGAATACCTTAATTCCTTGTGGTTCAAAAGTATCTTTTAGCTTCTTAATTACCTGTTCTTCTTCCTCACCATATAAAACATCCAATTTATTTGCTGCAATTACCTGAGGTCTCTTAACCAGTTCTTTGTTGTATGCAGCTAATTCGTTATTGATTGTTTTAATATCCTCAATAGGATCTCTTCCTTCGGTAGATGCTGCATCTACCATGTGAATGATAACTTTTGTTCTTTCAATATGTTTCAGGAATTCATGTCCAAGACCAATTCCTTCCGATGCTCCTTCAATCAGACCAGGAATATCAGCAATAACAAATCCATCTGCCCCCTCTAAATCCACAACACCTAAATTAGGATTTAAAGTTGTAAAATGATAGTTTGCAATCTTTGGTCTTGCATTGGTAACTCTGGATAATAATGTTGATTTACCTACATTAGGAAATCCTACTAAACCAACATCTGCAATAACCTTTAATTCAAGAGTTACATTTAACTCCTTGCTTTGCTGACCAGGTTGGGCATACTTTGGAACCTGCATGGTTGGCGTAGCATAATGCTGATTTCCTTTTCCGCCTCTGCCGCCCTTTAATATAATCTGACGTCTATTGTTATGGGACATATCTGCAATTATTTTTCCAGTCTCAGTATCTTTAATAACAGTACCTTCAGGAACTTTGATTACCAAATCTTCTCCATCCTTACCATGGCAACGTTTTTTACCGCCGCTTTCACCATCACCGGCACAATACTTTTTTGTAAATCTAAAGTCAGATAAGGTATTAAGACCTTCATCCACTTCAAAAATTAAATCGCCGCCTTTTCCACCATCACCACCATCCGGTCCACCGGCTGCAACAAACATTTCTCTACGAAAGCTAACATGCCCATCGCCGCCTTTACCAGAACGTATATATATTTTAGCACTATCTGCAAACATAATCTCACCTCTTATTCGTATCAATATTTATAGTATTTATAAAATTAAGTTTCTTATTACAATAAATCTATTAATAACATGAAGAGTCCCACATATCTACTGTTGGCATTTTCTTCATTATTTTTCAATGTTCTTATTATAATCATAATATATAAAAAATACAACAAAAACATGCAAAAGCACGTTTTCAGTTCTTTGTTACAGTTCTTTCTACACAAATAAACCCCAAACTCATGATTTAATCAGGAATTTGGGGTTTTAAATCATTTCAACCTATTTTGATTCTACAGGATAAACAGAAGCTTGCTTCTTATCTCTTCCTTTTCTTTCAAAACGAAGAACACCGTCTACTAATGCGAATAAAGTATCGTCTCCGCCACGTCCTACATTAAGACCTGGGTGGATTTTAGTTCCACGTTGTCTGTATAGAATATTTCCAGCTAAAACAAACTGTCCATCTGCTCTTTTCGCACCTAATCTTTTGGATTCGGAATCTCTACCGTTCTTAGTAGAACCAACACCCTTTTTATGAGCGAAAAACTGAAGGTTCATCTTTAACATAGTCTTACACCTCCTTGAATCGTGTATAAAATCAAATATGTTATTTCAATTTCATGAAATAGTATCACTGGAAGTAATTATACTTTCAGCTCTATATAATCTTGTCCGTACTCTTCTACAATGCTATTTAAACCAAGTGCTAAAGAGTTGAGTAACAAGGTTGATTCCTTGCTAACCTCTGACAAGATGACAAATTCTATTTTACTAGTAACATCTCCACCTATCAAGTCAAATTGATCAGATGTAAATGCTTCAATAGAATTAATAGTATTTATAATTAATACTGAAAC
>CALDJN010000174.1 GCA_937901695.1 uncultured Anaerocolumna sp. | reverse complement strand
AATGACTTTATAGCCATTCTTTAATATTTTTGTAACTTTATAAGTTTATCCTGTTTATTTAGGATAAGTTATTTCAAGTTATTTCAAATTATTTCAAATACGTTATTTTAAATACCGTAAGTATTCTTTCATATAATGATTATCCATATTCATTTAAAGTATTGGCATTAATTCTGGATTTAGCATATAAAAAAAGCTATTGCAAAAGAAGCTATTGTAAAAGAAACTATTGCAATATAAAAAATGTCATTCTGAGAGCAAATTCAGCTTGCTGAATTATGCTTGAAGAATCTCATAATTAAAATGGGATTCTTCGCTGCGCTCAGAATGACATGCTTTCATAGTAGTGACATGCTTTCATAGTAATGACAGTTTTGCACAGTACCTTTATAAATTCATGCCTAGAATGACAGTTTTTGCAACAGCCACTTTTCACCAGGTTTAAAGAGTGCTTCCCCCAGATGAAACGGTATAAAGCGAATAAAAATACCCTTTTCTCTCCATCAAATCATAGAATCCACCCTTTTCGCATATTTTACCACCCCTCATGACGATTATTTCATCATAGCGGTTTAAAAGCTTTTCTTCTAGACGGTGAGTGACAGCAATACGGGTACAGTTTTCCATATTAAGAATTGAACTTGTTACTTCATAAGCCGTTACAGCGTCAAGTGAAGCCGTAACTTCATCAAGTAATAAAACCGATGCGCCCTGTAACAAGCATCGTGCTATGGAAAGACGCTGACGCTCGCCTCCAGACAATCCCTTTCCGCCTTCACCGCACATATAATCCATGCCCTTCAGTTCAATCAGTTCTTCCAATCCTGATATTTTAACAGCATCCTTCACCTTTTCGTCATCATAGTTTCTAAACATTGTTATGTTGTTTCGAATCGTGCTGTTAAAAACAAAGACATTTTGCTGCACTAATGAAATGAGATTATACAAGGAATCTGAATCTATACTATGAAGATCTGCCCCATCATAGCAGATAGAACCCTCATAGTTTTCGTAGCTGTTCATCAATAGATTGAGTAAAGTAGACTTTCCACATCCTGAATTCCCCACAATAGCATAGCTTTTCCCATGTTCAAATTTTACAGAGATGTTATTAAGTATATCATTTCCTTTTTCATAGGCAAAGGAGAGATTTTTTATCTCAATGCAATCGCTGAGATTATTTCCTATATTTATTCCTCCGTGATGGATATTTTCCTTCAAAGAACCTGCCAGTTTTTCGATTAATGCCTTTGAAGCTTTTCGGTTTGCCAGAATGGATGGAACTGTATTTATTGGGTTTATCACGTAATTCATCAGCTGCATAAATAAAATCGTTACACCAGGTTCCACCATGTCACTGGTTATCGATATATATGCTCCAAGAATAAAAACTCCAAATTGTGCGAACATACCCGCGCAAACGCCAAGCATATCCACAAGCTTCTCTGTCATACGTCTGGTATACTTTACAGACTCAATGTTAGTATTAGAGTTTTTAAATTGCTCCATAGCTTCCGTCTCAGCTTTAAAACTTTTTATTACCGAAAACCCGGACAACAAATCCTTAAGGGAGCCCATAAAGCCCTCGTTCTGTACCGAAACCTCTTTTTCCATATCTGCCAGGCGTGTACCGCTGATAAGTGTCGCAACGATAGGAATAATAGAAAGTAAAATAGCAATAATGGTTAACTGCCAGCTTTGGTACAGCATCATCACAAGTGCGCCAAAAAAGGTAAGCAATTGCATAATTAGCGCAAATATCTTTGACAGATAATTAGTTTCTATTGAAGTAACATCATTGGTCAATGCAGAAAGATATTTTCCTGTATCTTCGCTTATAAATGTGCTTATATTCTTTTTAAGCAGTTCCTCAAAAACGTACTCCTTATACTGCCTTACAGCATTGCGTATAAATCTCGATATGGTTACACGATATATGGCATAAGCCAATATGTATGCAATAAATATAATGACACACAACAAGGTAATTTTCGTGAGAGGTCTTAGTTCATCTCCAGCGGCTACATTGATAATGAGCATGAGTAAATAAGAAAATGCTAAATCACACAAGCCCATAAAGGCTATCATTGCGGCTGCAAGAATTAATCTGCCTGTGTTGTTTCTGTAAAAGCATTTTGAAAGCTCCCTGCGAAAAGAATTGGCAGGACCGTTTTTTTCACCCATATTATTCATATTAACTCCTCCTCTTGTAAATTCCAACTTTTACATCTATAGATTACCATATATATTCCATTCTGTAAATGTCTGGTTTGCTAAATTTACCAAGTAAGGGGTTATTACAAAAATGCCATTCTGAGAGCAAATTCAGCTTGCTGAATTATGCTCGAAGAATCTCACATTAAAATGAGATTCTTCGCCCAATTTAGCAAAGCTAAATTGAGCTCAGAATGACAATTTTTAAAACAGTCCTTTATAAATTTGAACTAAGAATGTTCTTGCAACAGTCCTCTTTTTATTCTTCATTCAACCTATTCAAAGCACTAAAGATAGCTCGAATAGAAGCTCTCGTAATGTTGGAACTTTGACCTACACCAAAGACCGTCTTACCGGTCTTATTATCCATTAGGTGAACATAGGCTGCAGCTTGTGCATGAGCACCTTCACCTAATGCATGTTCGGAGTAGTCTAGCACTTTTATGCTGATACCCAATTCTTTTTGTAAACCTTTTAATACTCCATCAATTGGACCATTTCCTGTAGATTCAAAGGTTTTCTGGACGCCATGATTGGTGTATAAAACGGTTGCCATAGTATCAAAAGAATTATCAGAATCGGATAAATCTTCAAATTTGCATTTTCTAAAATGCAGTGGTTCTTTCTTATCCAGATAATTGATTCGAAAGGACTCCATAATCTGTTCCGGTGCAATTTCACCTTGTTTCTCAGACATAGTTTGAATAATATCTGCAAACTCTTTGTGCATTCCCTTAGGCAGCTTATAGCCAAAGTATGTTTCCATAATAAAGGCAACTCCGCCTTTTCCGGACTGGCTGTTAATACGAACGATTGGCTCGTATTTTCTACCGATGTCGGAAGGATCAATGGGCAGATAAGGAATCTCCCAAATAGGACTCTTTCGCTCATGCATTGCCTTAAGTCCTTTATTAATGGCATCCTGATGAGAGCCTGAAAATGCTGTAAATACCAGTTTCCCTGCATATGGATGCCTTACATGTACTGGAATTTTACAACAGCGTTCATATACTTCTATAATTTCATTAACATTTTCCAAATTTAATTTTGGATCAATTCCCTGAGAGAACATATTGTAAGCAATATTGATGATATCCACGTTACCGGTTCTCTCTCCATTGCCAAACAAGGTTCCTTCCACTCTGTCCGCCCCTGCAAGAATGGCTAATTCCGCACTGGCTACACCGGAACCTCTGTCATTATGAGGATGAACACTTAATATGATGCTGTCCCGGTCTTTAAAATTTCTGTCCATCCACTCAATTTGGTCTGCGTAAACATTGGGAGTAGTCATCTCAACCGTTGCCGGCAAATTAAATATTATTTTATTATCAGGACTCGGCTGCCATACTTCCTGTACTGCCGTACATATCTCTAAAGCATAATCTAGTTCAGTTCCGGTAAAGCTTTCAGGAGAATATTCCAAAGTAATTTTGCCGGGAAAATCTTTTGTATATTCTTTTACTAATTGGGCTCCGCTAACAGCTATTTCTTTAATCTCTTCTCTATCCATATGGAAAACTACATCCCGCTGTAATACAGATGTGGAATTATATATATGAATAATGGCATTCTTTACTCCATCTAATGCTTCAAAAGTCCTTTTTAATAAATGCTCACGGCATTGAACCAATACTTGAACGGTAACATCATCAGGTATTAATTTTCTATCTACTAATTGTCTTAAAAAATCATATTCTATTTGGGATGCAGATGGGAATCCTACTTCAATTTCCTTGAATCCCAACTTAACTAAAAGATTAAAAAATTCAATCTTTTCTTCAACCACCATCGGTTCTATTAAGGCTTGATTGCCATCTCTTAAATCAACGCTGCACCATATTGGTGCTTTTTCGATTTGTTTATTTGGCCATTGCCTTTCCAGAAATTGAGCAACTGAAACTCTTTTATATCGCTTATAATTCATCATGATTATATCCTCCTATAAATAAAATAATAAATGCATAACTAAACAAATTTTTTTGATACCATTATGCTTTGGAGTCGATATATCACACTGTATTTTTTTACAATAAATAATTTGGCTTTGTCTATTCTAGCCCCATCCTTATCAATCCCTTTCTTTTTTTATTAGCTTTTATGTAATTTGTTCTTCATTATATCACCGGTATATTTATTAATCAACTATTTATTTCAAATATTATATCTATGATATTTACTAGCATTTCATACCTTTTTAATACACAGTTTAATTTATATATATACGATATGTTTTATAATTTCAAATAATTACTCATAAATGAAAGATGTCATTCCAGCCTTCTTGACTAGAATAACATATCTTATTGTAGGGCTATCTTTAATCAGGACCACCAGTGTGAACTGGTGGTCCTGATTATTGCTTTCATAGTTATATTATAGCTCAGCCTATTGTATAGTTGCAGAGTTACAAGTTGCTTTCCCCGAGTCCATCTTCAATGGCTTTCACTAAAGTTCTTAATGCTTCCTCTTCGTCTTCACCCTCACAAAGTATTTCGATTTCATCACCTGTTTTTACACAGGCGCCTAAAACGCTTAAAACACTTTTTGCATTGGCAGTCGTTTCATTAAATATTATATTAATTTTAGACTTAAACCCTAATGCCGTTTGGCATAGCAGACCAGCTGGTCTTAAATGTATTCCGCTTGGATTATTCACAACAACCTTGCTACTTACCATTGTTCTACCTCCTAATAACAACCTTTTGGTTATTTAACAGCCTTTGGTTATTTATCAACCTTTAGCCATTCAGCAGCCTTTAGTTATTTACAGCCTTGGGTCATTTAACAGCCTTTGGTTATTTATATGTTTTCAATTAAACTTCATAGATAATTACCAACCGCATCTATCAGCTAATCCATGTAATTAAGTGTTACATTAACACTTGAATTTGATAAGGTTACTTCATCTCCAACGGAAGTATTAAATTGAATATTATGCTCTTGTGTTCCTATACCGGCACCAGATAAATCTATGTAAGGTTTTAAATCTTCCTTACTAATACCTGCTAATTCATCCGCAGTTCCGCTTACTTTCACATATACTAAAGAGGAATTATCTACACTGGCTGTGGTTCCAAAAGGAACATTACGAAGTTCTATTTCATTGGCATTAAATCCAATTTCTTTAGTTTCCGTTTTTTCTATATCTATATTAATAACAGCATTCTGGCTTTGATCAATTAAAATAACATTTTCTGTAATATAGTCCTGTATATTAATTTCATCTTCGATATCATTACGTTTATTACTTATGTTATAAACTGCCATGATATATGGAACTTTATCAAGTTCCTCCTTTTTCCCCGCAATAACAACCTGCTTAGGTTCATAGTTAAAGCCTACGAATTCATATCCATAAAATGGCGTGCCTTTAATATCTACAAATAAGTTGACTGTCTTTGTATTCAAAAGTTCTACACTCACATCCACTTTATCAAAATTAAAAGCCATTTTGCTGGAGTCCATTAAAGAGCCATTCTTATCATATACTTTCGGTATAATATCATGTTCGCTAAAAGATTTATCCCGATTCGTAACATTAACTTCTACAACTACTTCATTAATTTTCTTTATAAGGGATTCTGCTCCGGAAACTTGTAATATATTTGGACTTGTAGTTTTTGCTGATATATAATAACCTGGCGCTACATCTCCCTTTTCCACTACATCAATTCGATATTGTCCATTAACCCGATTCTCCAGGTTAACCTTCATAGTCATTACTTTTCTGTCAATGTCAACCTCCGGATACCTTGGCAGGGTCACATCTATAGGAACAGCATTGGTTATAGACAATTTTGATAAATCTGCTATTGCCCTAAAATCTTCTATTCCTAATTTTTCGATAATAGAACGTTTCCCTTTCACTTTAACATCTACCTTATCCCCTTCAACAACATCGTATACTTTGTCTTTT
>CALDJN010000173.1 GCA_937901695.1 uncultured Anaerocolumna sp. | reverse complement strand
TTGATGTTCGTTTAAAATATGAGGAAGATACCAAGGAATTAATCAGTAATATATCTCATGACTTAAAAACACCTATAACAGCCATAAAAGGATATGCAGAAGGTATAATGGACGGAGTGGCCGATACGGATGAAAAGCGGGAAAAGTATCTAAGAACCATTTATACAAAGGCGAATGACATGTCAACGTTAGTAGATGAGCTGTCATTTTATTCTAAGATTGACTGTAATACCATGCCATATAATTTTACTTGCATAAATCTTCATGATTACTTTACTGATTGTATTGAAGAAATAAGTTTAGACCTGGAAGTAAAAAATATAGAAATTACTTATAATAATGAAACAGATAAAGCTTTAATGGTACATGCTGATGCGGAGCAGTTAAAACGTGTTATCAATAATATTATTGGTAATTCGGTAAAGTATATTATAAGTAGAAAAGGGTTCATACAAATTCGAATCAAAGACATAGGAGAATACGTGGAAATTGCTGTAGAGGATAATGGGCAAGGTATACCTGAAAAAGATGTACCCCATATATTTAATCGATTTTACCGTGGTGATGCATCCAGAAATACCTCTAGAGGTGGCACTGGTTTAGGACTAGCTATTGTGAAAACAATTATTCAGGATCATATGGGTAGCGTAAGAGCAGAAAGTGAAGAAGGAAAAGGAACAACCATATATTTTACCTTAAAAAAGTGCGAGGAGGAGAAAGATAAAGATGAATAAAATATTAATTATTGAAGATGAAACATCCATAGCGGAATTGGAAAAAGATTATCTTGAATTAAGTGGCTTTGAAGTGGAGATAGAAGGTACCGGTGATAAGGGTCAGGATAGAGCGTTAAATGAAGGGTTTGATCTGATTATCCTGGACTTAATGCTGCCTAATATAGACGGTTTTGAAATCTGTAAAAAGATTAGAACAGTAAAAAATATTCCAATTATTATGGTATCTGCTAAAAAGGATGATATTGATAAAATCCGTGGACTTGGCCTAGGTGCAGATGATTATATGACCAAACCATTTAGTCCAAGTGAATTGGTGGCTAGAGTAAAGGCACATCTTGCCCGTTATGAAAGATTAATTGGTTCCGGGGTAAAAGAAAATGAAATTATTGAAATCCGTGGAATTAAAATTGATAAAACTGCAAGAAGAGTCTATGTAAATGGCGTAGAGAAAAATTTTACCACTAAAGAATTTGACCTTCTTACCTTTTTGGCTGAAAATCCAAATCATGTGTACACCAAAGAAGAATTATTTCAGGAAATTTGGGATATGGAGTCCCTTGGTGATATTGCCACTGTTACCGTGCATATTAAAAAAATTCGTGAGAAAATTGAATTTAATACTTCAAAACCTCAATATATTGAAACCATATGGGGAGTTGGGTATCGATTTAAAGTATGATGATAGTGTTCATATATAGGAGTGGAAGAAATGGAAACAAGAATAGCTTTAATTGGAATTATTGTAGATAATATGGAAGCAGTGGAAGACATCAATAACATTCTTCACGAGTATGGCAAATACATAGTTGGAAGAATGGGTATACCATATAGAGAAAAAGATGTGAGCATTATTAGCATCGTAATTGATGCTGAGAATAATGTGATTAGTTCTTTATCCGGTAAATTGGGTATGTTAAAAGGTATCAGTGTTAAGACGGTATATTCTAAAAATGGAAAGTAGATACTTTACGTAAAGAAAAAGCAATGATATAATACAAGAACGATAAAAAGACCACATATTTTATTATTTGCAATTTCAGGTGGTAATATTTAAGATAGGAATAGGTGTTAACATGCATATAACAATTACAGGTAATTTAGGCAGCGGAAAATCAACGGTTTGTAAAATTCTAAGAGATCAACATGGCTTTGAAATATATTCAACAGGAACCGTACAAAGAGAGCTTGCAAGGGAGATGAACATGTCTACTCTTGAGATGAATCAGCTCATGTGCAGTGATCCTAAATATGATAATATGATAGATGACGCAACAGCCAGAATATCAAGAGAAAACAGACATAAGGATATTATATTTGATTCTCGTCTGGCTTGGCATTTTGTAGAACAATCTTTTAAAGTTTTCTTATCTGTAAGCCTGGATGTGGCAGCCAAAAGAGTTATGAATGACAACAGAGGCAAGGAAGAAAAATATACATCCTTAGAAGAAGCGAAGAAGCTGTTGGCTGCCAGGGCAGAAACAGAGGACAAACGCTATAAGGAACTTTACAATTTAGATTATTTTAATTTTTCCAATTACAATTTAGTCATCGATAGTACTTGCACTACTCCGGATAATATAGCTTCCGTTATATTAGAGGAAGCTAAGAAGTTTGATGAAACAATGAAGGAAAGAGACATTTTTGAACCAGGTAATCAAGGAATCAATAAAATCCTATTAAGCCCACAAAGTCTATATCCAGGTGAGATTAGTAAGGAAGATAGAGAACGTGCATCTGAATTAATAAAAGAAAGACAAGAGCACCGGGAAAATGTAAGGAAAGATATTCTGGTGAAAAAAGTCAAAAATGAACTTAATATAGTAGAAGGTAAGGACGAAGTAATAGCTGCTATTATTGCAGAAGAACCTTTTGTGCCTATTATTTTAAAATAAATGGTCTTTATTGTTAAAATTAGATATGAAGAATTTGCCTCACCATTCTTATGAAATCTATGAAGTAATCACCTAACATACAATTTATTATTCTACAAACAATATATGCAGAGAGATATATTTATATTCTTTCTGCATTTTTTCTTTTTATAGCATAAGAAGGGAGGTTTCTATGATTCACATAAATAATAAAACAAAATTAATAATTACAATGTTTCTCACTATTATTGGTGTATACTTTGGGTTTCAATATATATTACCTCTCTTTGCTCCTTTTGTAATTTCATACTTTATTGCATGGATTTTAATGCCTATTGTAAAATTTTTAAGTGAAAAATTAAAGTTTCCAAGAACCATAAGTGCAATCCTATCTTTAGGCGTTTTTGGAAGTTTAATAATATGGGCTTTATTTTATATAGGTAATATATTTATAAAACAATTAATCATACTATTACAAAACATACCTATCTATTTATCTATATTATCTGGAAAAATTGATTCATTATGCAACGCCTGTGATAATATTTTTGGAATAAAATTAGGAACGGTCAGGGGAGTGTTTGATGACCATTTTGAAACTATGATTGTTATGGTTAGAAATAATATTATACCCTCAATTACTGCAAGAAGCTTAAATATAGCAATTAGCATAATAGGTGTAATAGGTATTATATTAATTATATTGGTTACTGCTTTATTATTAATGAAAGACGAAGCCGCTTATAAAAAAAGTTTTAAAAGCAGTGTATTTTACCAGGATATACATCTTGTTACAAGTAAGTTATCGGAAACAGGTTTGGCTTATATAAGAACCCAGATTATTTTAATGGGGATTATATCAGTTATATGTACAATAGGACTGTTAATGATAAAGAATAAATATGCCATGATTATTGGAATTAGCATTGCATTATTTGATGCATTTCCAATGTTGGGAAGTGGAGCCATATTAATACCTTGGAGCATTATTTCATTATTTGAACAGGATATATATTCAGCTGCAGTATTAATGACCATATATTTTACAATCATGTTTATACGTCAATTCGTGGAGCCAAAACTATTAGGTAATCGTATTGGGATAAAGCCTGTATATACATTAATGTCCATGTACGTTGGATTTAAATTATTTGGTATATTGGGTTTTATTCTGGGACCTATGGGACTTATAATTATAATTACTATAATAAAAGAAATTGAGATAAGACTGGCTTATCGCGAGGAAGTAAATTAATAATACACGGATTTGATTTAAGTGGGAGGAAAAGGCAGTAAAAATATATACAGAACGATTCGCTCTATAAACTAAATGTATACTCTAAATGTAGGATTTTGGCACGTAAATCAAATTTTACTTGACAAAAAAGTTACGGTAGCATAGAATCTTCATTATAATCTTGGATTAGGATGTATGAAGTCGTGAAGCCATCCTCCGTTATAGGTGGTGGCAGTTCACGAGCGATGAAAAGGAATAGTATATAGTAGTTGTCAACTCAGAGAGAGAATCATTGGTGTGAGATTCTTTTGACAACATTATAGAACCTACCTTGGAGCACTGTATGAAAATACAGCGTAAAACTGGCGTTAACAGATAGAAAAGAGAACTGTCTGGGATATCTATTGATACCTGCAGTTAATTAGGGTGGTACCGCCGAGGTCTTTCGGTCCCTTGTGGATGAAAGGCTTTTTTTGTTGCCTTTCATACTTGCAACATGAAAAACCAGTAATGTCAAAATATTATATAATAAAAATGATTTGCGCGTCAAAACTCTTATTTTAATTAAATTATGAAATAGTGCTGCGTATATATACTATTCATTCAATAAACTATATTAGAGTTTTGGCACGCAAATCAAAATTAGACAAAGCTGGAACAAAGAAAGGAGAGAGCGTTATGGCTAAGGAAAAGAAATTAGTAGAAGCAATTACTTCTATGGAAGAAGATTTTGCCCAGTGGTATACTGATGTGGTTAAAAAGGCAGAATTAATTGAGTATTCCAGTGTAAGAGGATGTATGATTATACGTCCCAATGGTTATGCAATCTGGGAAAATATTCAGAAAGAATTAGACAGAAGGTTTAAAGAAACTGGTGTAGAGAATGTATATATGCCAATGTTTATACCAGAAAGTTTATTGGAAAAAGAGAAGGATCATGTGGAAGGTTTTGCACCAGAAGTAGCATGGGTAACTCATGGAGGCTTAGAACCATTACAGGAACGCTTATGCGTAAGACCAACCTCTGAAACATTATTCTGCGACTTTTATTCTAATATAATACAGTCTTACCGTGACCTGCCAAAGTTATACAATCAATGGTGTTCTGTAGTTCGATGGGAGAAAACAACAAGACCTTTTCTTCGCTCTATGGAATTCTTATGGCAGGAAGGTCACACTGCACATGCTACAGCAGAAGAAGCAGAAGAAAGAACCATTCAAATGTTGAATGTATATGCAGATTTTTGCGAACAAGTATTAGCAATACCTATGATTAAAGGTAAAAAGACAGAGAAAGAAAAGTTTGCAGGTGCTCATTCTACTTATACGATTGAAGCCTTAATGCATGATGGTAAAGCATTACAGTCTGGAACCAGTCACAATTTTGGTGATGGATTTGCACGTGCTTTTGACATTCAATATACAGATAAAGAAAATAAACTTCAATACGTACATCAAACTTCCTGGGGTCTGTCAACACGTATCATTGGAGCAATTATCATGGTACATGGTGACGATAGCGGATTGGTTTTACCTCCAAGAATTGCACCTACTCAGATTATGATAATTCCAATTGCACAACATAAAGAAGGTGTTCTGGAAAAGGCTGCTGAACTTAAAGAAAAGTTAGGAAGCTTTAGAGTAAAGGTAGATGATTCTGATAAGAGCCCAGGCTGGAAGTTTAGCGAGCAGGAAATCAGAGGAATCCCTCTTCGTATAGAGATTGGTCCTAAGGATATTGAGGCAAATCAAGGGGTTATTGTACGCCGTGATACAAGCGAGAAGATTATAGCTTCCTTAGATACCATTGAAGCAACGGTTGGTGAAGTCCTTGAGACTATGCAAAAAGATATGCTGGAAAGAGCCAGAGCACATCGTGATACCCATACATCCTCTGCAGCTAATTACGAAGAATTTAAAGATGCTATTGAGAACAAACCAGGCTTTGTAAAAGCTATGTGGTGTGGAGACAGGGCTTGTGAAGACAAGATTAAAGAAGAAACCGGAGCAACCTCCCGCTGTATGCCATTTGAACAGGAAGAAATCGCAGATACCTGCATTTGCTGTGGTAAAAAGGCAAAGGCAATGGTTTACTGGGGTAAGGCATATTAATCATCCTGCAATTGTCTTGATATAAACAAAAAGGTGTCAAATAAATTTCCCTTTATTTGACACCTTAATTTTTTCTTTAAGTAGTACTTTTTTTACTGATTATTAGCCGGTCAAATAGTATAATAACAGGAGGCAAAATTAAGGTGTCAAATAAAGGGAAATTTATTTGACACC